>JAUXTV010000087.1 GCA_030679025.1 Candidatus Woesearchaeota archaeon | reverse complement strand
ATGGGAGCAATTGGTTTAACAAATCGCATGGAATTAAATGGCGACGGAAAAAGTGTAGAACAACTTATGAGAGAAAAAGGAATCCCTTATTTTGCCATGAGTACTGCTCCTGAATTATTGCCTTTAGCTTATGCAAGATTACAGCCCGGGCCAGAAATTGGTCGAGCTATTGAACACGAATTTGAACAAGTTGGAGTTCAGCCAATAAAGTTAGTAAGTCCTTAAGGAGTGTGTAACGATGACAGCTATTATTGAAAGAAAGAGAAGTATTATTCCAGCATGTGATATTGAATTCAAAAGATTTGTAGAACTCTTAAAAGCAACAAGCGATCTTGAAGTTGTACAAGCACATAAATTAGGCATAGCTGCAATTGGAGACGGATTAAATACATGGGTTCAAGCAGTAAAAGATTATACCGGTGCACGTACTATCTATGATCATCAAAAAGCTGCTACTGATATTCACGAAATGACTCCTCAACGATTTATGGATGTCATGGTGAAGGCAAAAGTGGATGCTGTTATACTTTTTCCACAATCAGGTCCTGTATCACAATATGAATGGATAAGAGCAGCACAAGAAAGAAATTTAGGCGTAATTGTTGGTGGAGAAATGACTCATCCTCGCTTTTTGGATGGAGATTTGGGTGAAGGAAAGAAAAATTATACTGAAATTTTTAGACAATTAGGCATTGAAAGACCTCTTCCTGGTTATATAAGAGCATCAGCACCAGAAGATATCTACGAATTAGCAGCTCGCATGGGTGTTACACATTTCGTTGTTCCAGGAAATAAACCAGAGAGAATAAAGATCTACAAGTCACTCGTTGAGCGTTGTGGTGTTATTAATCCTGTGTTGTTTTCTCCAGGTTTAGTCAAACAAGGTGGAAGTATTACTGAGGGTGGAAAAGCTGCCGGTGAGTTTTGGCATGCTATTGTAGGCCGCGACGTTTATGAAAAAGAAGATATGAGAGCAGCAGTACTAGAACACGCCAGTCAATTGGCTGCATAAATAGTACTAGAAATAAAATCTATAACTTAGGAGAAATATGTACATCGACACTCACGTCCACTTACGAGACTTTAAACAGCAACATAAAGAAACAATTAAACATGGTTTAGAAGTAGCTCTAGATTCTGGGGTGGATGCAGTCTTGGATATGCCTAATACAGATCCAGCAATTACAACTGAAGAAGTAGTGCTCGATCGTCTCAGAGTGGCAAAAGAAGCAGATGTTCCTCAAGTCTTCTACGGAGTATATAGGGGTCTAACTCCAGATCCAGAGCAAGTGAAAAAAGCAGCAGAGCTTGCTACAAAAAATAAACAAGTAGTAGGTTTAAAATTATATGCAGGACATTCTGTTGGAAATTTAGGTATTGTTGAACCAGCAGAACAAGAACGTATCTATGCTATCTTAGCACGTGAAGGATATCGAGGAGTATTAGTAGTGCACGCTGAAAAAGAAGGTTGTATGTCCCATCAATTATGGACTCCGAATAATCCAGTCTCTCATTGTTATGCTCGTCCCAACACGCCAGAAGGACAACAAATGGCTAAACATCCAGAATTATTACTCGAACTCATAAAATATATGCGAACAAAAACTGACAGAGTTATTGGAATTAAATTATCTCCTGACATGTCTAATGAACAACTAAGGAAATTCGCAGAAATGGTAATGCCCTTTGGTAAAACTTATGTAAATGTGGGTAACACTACCTACAGAAAATGCATCGATGTAGATTTACCAGCAGATGCAATCAGTATTGGCGGAGGTGGATTAAGTGGTCCAGCACTCTATGAAAGAACTTTAGGTATGGCCAAAGTAGTAGCTCCAACAGGAATAGCTATCTGTGCAACTGGTGGTATTGACTCTGCTGAGAAAGTACGCGCAGTACAGAAAGTAGGAAGAGAGTATGATGTTCCTGTAATAGTGGGTATGGCTACAGCAGTTGTCAAAGATATGTATTGTATTCCAATAATCAACAGAGCACTGGGAAAAAAACTAAGAAAAATTTAGGAATAGATCTCACTTTAAAATTGTTTTCTGTTTAGGGAATAATTTGATATGTTCTTCTTTCCAAATTAATATGGACTGCTTGACCTTTTCCAACTTCAGGAATTTTTACTTTTTGTTGAAATGCTTGATCCATAAAACAATGTGGTAAGTCCCTGACTACTTCAAAATGAGTAACCATAATAAGACCATCAGCTTTTTCTTTTCTTTCCTCAACAAGCGCCATTAAATCTTTCTGACCAAAAATAGCTGCATAGCCAGGGTTATCATTGGGAACATCACTTCCAGACCACAAATAAGGAATTTCTTCAAGAGAAGAAGAAGGTAATGACAATGCATTTCCTAAAATTTGTGCACTTTGTACTGCTCGGGGAGCTGGTGAAGAACAAATATATGCAGAGCTTCCATGAAGAATATCTTTTATAAAACGTCCCAAGGTCATCATCTGTTCGTGACCTAAAGGGCTAAGCACATCCTCTCTACCATGAGAGTGATAACTTCCATGTCTAACGACAAAAAAATGTTTCATAAAAGAAAAACAAAAAGGATCTTTTATATAGATTGTGTCATTACTAATTGAATACTAAAACAAGAGAAAAAGAAAAAGAAAAAAAGCAGAGTGATTTAGTACCACCCTGAGTTCACATGACCTGTTGAAGGATCTCTCTCATGAAGTCTGCCGCAAGTACATCCAGCCCAATATTGCTTACCTACAGTTTTATTTAGTCTGTCAGCTTCTCTTTGAGTTGCAGCGTAGTTAGTGATGGTAATCGGATCAACGACTGTAACACTTTGGAGAGTTCCTTCAGTGCTTACGGGTTGGTTTCCTGGAAGTGCTTCTAATACAAAAGAAAGTCCTCCGTCATCAACTACTATTCTTTTCCCTATTAATTTGCTTAATCTTCTTATAAGATCTTGTTCAAATCTTTCTAAGGGTTCGGTCATTTCTTGTTCTCCCGCATTTTAAGTCTGCATGACTTTTTGTATTCTGTAGAATCTCCCCAACTGGAATCGAACCAGTATCTATCGGGTTACAGCCGACCGCTCTACCATTAAGCTATAGGGAGAAAGAGTTCTAACTAATATCTAGCAAATGAACGGTCTGAACTAGAATCAAAAACT
>JAUXTV010000086.1 GCA_030679025.1 Candidatus Woesearchaeota archaeon | reverse complement strand
CAACTGTAAAGCATATCGTGCAATAGGATCGGCCTTGAATAAAAATCCTCATGCACCAATCGTTCCTTGTCATCGCGTTATTAATAGTAATGGACAATTAGGCGGGTTTGCTTTTGGATTAAAAAAGAAAATAAAAATGCTCAAGAAAGAAGGAATAAATATGGAAAACAATAAAATAGATTTAGAAAAATTTGGTCATAAATGGTCATAGTGTAACATAAGAGTTCTAGCGCCATAAAGTATTTATAAGGGAAAAAGAAAACAAAAGTAAGATGTTAACAGGCATTCGTGTTCGGGAAATTATGAGAAATAAAGTAGCCTCGACAGCAGATAGTATGAGTATTATGGAATGCGCTCAAAAGATGGCTAGAGAGGAAGTAGGAAGCCTAGTAATAGAGCAAAATGGTAAAGTTCAAGGCATTATCACAGAACAGGATTTAGCCAGAAAAGCCCTTGCAAAAGGCTTAGACCCTAAAACTACAAAAGTAAGCCAATTAATGACAAAGAAAGTGCATACTATTGGTCCAGATCAAGATATTTATGAGGCAGTTGTAAAGATGGGAAAAGAGAAAATAAAGCATTTGCCAGTAGTTGAAAATGAAAAGTTAATAGGAATTATTTCTTATAAAGATATTATTAAAATGCAACCAGGATTGATAGAATTATTGTCCTTCAAGTCATCATTGCCAAAGCGCATGATGAAAAAAGTATTCTTCAACAGATAAAGTATAAAAAAGAAAAAGTGAGGAGCATGAAAACTCCTCGATAATGACGAGAATTATCTTCTACGTCTTTTTGCTGTTGATCGTCTTGCAGTAGTTCTTCTTTTAGTTGTTCTTCGAGATGAACTTCTTCGTGAAGCTGCTTTACGTTTTTTCGCTGCCATGTTTTTTTCCTCCTCAATATGAATATTTGATAGAATTAACACATCGTTTTGATATTTAAATGTTGCGAAATGTACAAAAGAACGCATTCCAACAAAAAAAAGAAAAAGAGAAGAGAAAATTACATCACGCGTGACATCATGCGGTGTGTAAAGAAAAATAATAATAAAACTCCAAACAAAAGTGCAAATAATAAAAGTGCGGATGAGGGAGAGCTAGTAGACAAGACATTAACAATTGGTCCGCCAGTAATATCACTGGTAAAACTAACTGGAGAATACACACCAAAAAAGACTAAAGCAAGTAAAAGTGCAACAAAAATCCCTAGATAAGAGCGATCTCGTTTCGTATGTATAGGTACAGCAGTTCCGGTTTGACGAGGTTTCTGCATAGATATGCTGAGACTTTGAGCTATATATAATTTGCGTTTAAAGAGTCATGAGAAGGTCCACAGTGAACTATTTAAAGGAGTCTAAACATGAACAAGAATATGAAAGAGAGGAGAATAGAAAAAATAGGAAATGGGCTTAAGGAAGCCTTCAATAAGCCACAATACATGTTTCTGAGTTTGAGCATAGCAGTGCTTTTTTTCGCCATAAATATCGTGCTGCCCAATAGCAAAACCCTTTTAGAAATCTTTGCAACACAAGGAATAGGTGCTGGTTGGAGATTTCTGCTAGTCTTACTAGAGGGAAGTTTTGGAAGTATGACTGTTACTAGTAGTATATTATTGATAACTATTGCAGTTTTATTAGGTATAGTCGTAAGTTTAATTGTCTACAAGGTAAAAACAATCAAAGGATCATCCATGCAAAATGGAAAAATAACAACTGTCGGAGCAATATTAGGAATTGCGGCACCAGGTTGTGCATCGTGCGGTATTGGAGTATTATCAATATTCGGTTTAACAAGTTCATTAGCTGTTCTTCCATTCAAAGGAGCAGAAATTGGATTCATCAGCGTTGCTCTCCTTGCAACTTCAACTGCATCATTGGCAACACGCATTACTGAAGGCGAAAGTTGTAAAATAGAGTTCAAAAAGAAAAAGAAATGAAAGCTGAAATTTCTCCAGTAGAATTAAGAAAAGAAAAGAAAAAATACAAACTGATTGATGTTCGTGAAGACTGGGAATATCGAGAAGGACATATTGAAGGAGCAGAAAATATTCCTTTTAGCACATTCGAATGGACGGAACGTGAAGGAAAAATTCCAAAAGATCAACCTCTAGTAGTGTATTGTTTGCATGGCATTCGCAGTCATCGTATTTTGAAGTTCTTGCAGGAGAAAGGGTACAAGAAAGCTTGTCATTTGTTAGGTGGTTTTGAGGCATATCAACAGGAGAATAATAGACCTATGAAAAACGTTAGAAATTAAATAACTTCTCCAAATCAATCTCAAATCCAACAATGGGTAATTGTAATCCCCAGTTTTCCAAGACTTGTGGGTGCAATTCTCCGCAGAAACCAATTTCTTTACTGTCAACAACAAGTTTAGCAACTCTGCCTGGAATAAAAGAAGCATGTTCAGTTTCTTGCCAAGTATAATTTAACCCATATCTATCTAACACATACTCAACAACTTGTCGTGCATCTGTAAAGCTTATTTTCTCATCACATAAAACACCTGTAAATTTCAAGACATTTTTGGAACGTACATCTGCTTGTTCGTCAGCTTCTACAACAAAACTCACTTCAAAGAGTTTTTGTGGATAAGGTCTGCTTTTATTAGTATAGAGCGATTTCATCAACTCAGGCAATAACCAGCAGCGAACCATGTTCACGCTTGCATCTGCAGTCTTTCCCAAGGAGATATGCTCTTGTTGAGGTAATTGCATCTTGGTAAATTGGTCTTCTCGAGTAGTTAAAGCAAAAGTAAAAGTCTGTAAGAATCCTAAGCCAGTGAGTAGATCAGTAATTTGTTCTTCAACCTGGACACGCTTCGTTGTTCCGCCAGTGGTAGCAACAGGTTTTTGTGAGAAAGGCAGATTATTAACTCCATACGCCCGTGCGACATCATCAACAACATCCACAGGATGCCAAATATCGCTTCTAAAACTAGGAATGAATACATGGATATGTTGGTCATCGATCTTCTCAACACCATACTGCATCTTTTTCAAGAGAGTTTGCAATTGATCATGCGTAAAAGTAACACCAATAACTTTTTCAAATAAGGATAAAGGTACTGCCATCTTTTCAGCAACTAAATGAGGAGTCAATAAGCTCTTTGGACCATATTCTAAAGTAACTGCATGTATGCTGCCACCCATATCTGCTAAAAGAGCAACTAAAATATTCAAGATAATATTCTGCGCATGAAAATCATGGCCGCTGCATTCAATGAAGACGTCTTGAGTTTGTGTCGTGACTTTTCCCAGTTGCTGTGCATTAATAATAGGAGGCATAGAAAGTATTTGTCTTCTAGCATCCATGAAGAAAGGATACTGCTGCATATCTGCAAGTAAATGTTTATAGCTAATGCCAGTAGGATGTTGTTCTAGAATTTCATCAGCACGTAAAGATCTATCAAAGTCCAAGGGAATAAAGTGTATTTTTTTAGGATCCTCAGCAAAATAAGCAATAGGCCAAGTTATTTTGTCTAAAGGATAAATGCCAATGGCAACTTTTTTTCTCTGTCTGCCAAACGTAGCATGTAATTTCTCTTGAATTCTAATAATTTCTTTCAAGCTTTCATCAGTCAACTGTAATCCTTTCACAACTGCGGCAACAGTATAAGGACGTACGTGTTTTACATTAGGATTAATAACAACTCGATAGTCACTCTTTTTTACAGTATAATTAGGCAGTCCTGATGCAAGACCTAAATAGGATTTTAACAAACGAGCAATGCCTGCAGTAGATACTAAATCTGGTCTGTCTGCAGTAATATCTATCGTCCACATATCACCTTCAACATTTTCCAATTCATAACCTAAAGTAAATAAAAGTTCTTCTAGCTCATCACGAGTAATTCTTTTGCCAAGGAACTGTTCCAACATCCGATGACTAATATCGACTTTGACCATGATACATCACTTAGGAAGTGAATAGCTCCTTAAGAAATCTAAATCAGTCAAAGTACCAAAGACTTGACGAATATCTTTCTGTCCATAAACCATCATGGCTAATCGCTCTAGTCCAAATCCCCAGGCAATCACAGGTTTAGTAATGCCAAAAGGTTCTAGTGCTTCAGGTCTAAAAACTCCACAATTAATCAATTCAATCCATGTGCCCAAGTGTTCATTATAGCCATAACATTCCATCGATGGTTCAGTATAAGGATTATAAGTAGGTTTAAATTTAATTTTAGTTACACCTAGTCGTGCATAGAAAGTTTTAATATAGCCCATCAAATCTCTGAGTGTTAATCCATCATCCATGATAAAGCCTTCAACCTGATGAAATTCATTCAAGTGCGTTGCATCTAAAGCTTCATTTCTAAAAATTCTTCCAACGTAGAAATATTTTGCTGGAGCTTGAATATTTTTTTCTCCAAAGTATCTGAAGGTAGTGGCAGTAGTATGAGTGCGTAACAAGAGTTGTTTAGCTATTTGTGGATTCCAAGTATATTTGTAACCTTTTGATCCTGTTTGTCCTCCAGTTTCATGGCTGACTGCAACTTTTTTTGCTAGTGCTTCAGGAAAAGATCCTTGATAAGGCAAATAGAAAGTATCTTGTGTCTCGCGTGAGGGATGATCTTGAGGTATCCACATGCTGTCCATGCACCAGAAAGCGCTTTCTACCCAGGGTCCTTCCATCTCTTGAAATCCCATGTCCATGAAAATGCGACGAATCTGTTTGATCAAAAGAGATAAGGGATGAACTCTTCCGCCAGTAATCTTAGGCACATTAATTTCAGTATCATATCTGCGAAACGTTCCAGTTTTCCAAACACCAGTGCGCAACACATCAGGAGTAATAGCATCCACAAAATCTGTTGGTAGTTCAACAGTAGTTAAGGTTCTTCCTAAATCAGTTAAAGTAACAGTAAATATTTTTTCTTCTTTAGTCTGAATAAAATCTCTTCTCTCTTTCAAATCTTGATAAAGCTGAGTTTCTTCTGGACTCAAAGTCGCGGTGTCTCTAGGCAAGGATCCTAAAAAATGTTCTTCTGGAAATGTGGATTGTAAGAGTTGTCTGCCTTTAGGAGTTAAGCTCAGTTCTTGTCCAAAGAGAATAGCCCCCATCTTCTTTAATTTTCCTACACAGACATTCAACTCATCGCCATTCAAAGAAGCTTTCTCGCGAACCATATGCAAAGACAAAGGACTTTCTGCTAGTGCATCTAAAAATCTTCTTTCAGGCAATCCTTGTGATAAATAAAAATTACCATTGCTGCCTAGAGAAATAAGAAAGCGTGAAGTTTTCTCTAAAGTAAGCACTTGTTTATTGCTCAGCCATTGTAATGCTCTTATGATCTCAACATCCTGCATGCCAGTTTTAGTCTTAAGTTCTTCAACAGTTATTCCATCTGTCAGAAAAGGCAAGACTTGTCTTTCTAGAGGATGTAAAGTTGCAATAAGTTTGTCATGATCACCCATGAAAAGAGTTAAAATAACCTTGTTTAAAAGCTTTACTTACTGTGATTGAAAAGAAAGAAGAAACTCTAAACTGCCACATTTGAAGTGATGTTCTCCAGGACCAACAAAATCTCGAGCTCCTGCTAAAGGAGTATAATCAACACCATCAGAACTATAAGTTACAAGATTGCTATCATGCAGATAAATAGTAAAAGCATTAATTCTTGTTTTGATGCTAAGATGTTTATGCAAGGCAATAGCTGGATCTGGATAAGAATTAAGTTGGTGAAAAGGTTGTGATGTACCATGAACGACTTGTTGTAAATAAATACCATCCTTACGACGAAGAATATGCCAATGAGTATCAGGTGCTAAAGAAAGTAGAGTTGTAGGTGGAACAGTCTGAAATAATAAAGCAAAGCGAGTTTCAGGAAGTAACTGTTGTTTGCGTGGCATAATAAAACTCTCGAAGTTAAAAAAGTTATTTATTTTTAAGCGGCCTTCGGGTGTCGCTGGACTACTTGTACTTGTCCGTCAGCACACGAGCCCAAGAGCTCATCGTCGCTGAAGATGAGGTTGACGCTGTTCCGATAAGCCCTACGGAGACCTGATTGAGCTTCTGGAATCTGTATTTGAACTCCTCTTTCATCTGGTTGTGCTGCTCTCAAATCTTGTGTTGCTGGATCGTAGCATACTCTTCCATCTTGAGTCATGTATGGAGCTTCAACTGCTTTAGTAAGTTCAGTTTGTATAAATGTAAAGCCAAGGACATTATCAGCTTTTTCTATGCCTAAACCAGAAACACGCAAAGGAACAGTTGTGATTGTTCTGCCAAGCAACTGGAATACTCTTTGCGCTAAATCTTGATTCTCTCCTGAAGGAGAAAAAAGACTAATAGAATCTGTATCTGCAAAGGTTGAAAATCGTTCTGGAATATCTGACCAGTAGTGCACAACATCTGCTGGAGAAGCTACTTGAATTCTGCCATTTGTTAGTTTGTGAAGAATTTGATTATAGCTTAATGCTCGTGGAACATTTGAATTTCTAATAGGCTGATTTTTACTATATTGTGTACTATCTGCTATTGATGTTCCTTGAAATTGTTCATTGTGAATTCTGAGAACTGCTTGTCCTAATTCATCAAAGATGAGATTATGAATGCGTCTATGAAAACTATATTCTGCAAGTGATGTTTGTAGTGGTTGTGTCATAGTTATTGAATAGTAGCAATTCTGGATAATCGTTGCATCAAGTCATGATCTTCTTTCGTAGGAATTCGTGCAACATTCATGCGAACTGGAGTGAAAGAAATAGCAGTTCCAGAAACAAAAGGAATCTGAACAGTTTGGTAGACAGCCTTTCTAACTACTTTCTCTTCTACTGTAGTATGATCTCCATCTAAATCAAGCAGTTCAAACCAGTGTGCATCGTCACCCCTTGCCAAAGGCGTAATGCTGACGCCAGTGCGACCATTCTTTAAAGGGTGTCTGGCAATAACATATCTGTCATCAGTAACTGCTTTAGGAGTTAGGTCAGAAGGATGTCCTGGAGAATAGAAGGAAGTAGATTCACCTGTAAAATAAGGTTTATCGCGAATAATAGTCAATGCACTTTGTGGAGCAGTCAGATAAGCCAAGCCAAAAGCACCGCCAGCTATAGCTGTACAAATAGCAACTGGAACTACTTGTGCTAATTTCATTTCATTGCCTCTCTAACCATATGTTTTCTAGCAGCTGCTTCTACTTCTGCAAAGGGCACTTCGGTTCTAACTAATCGTGCAATATCATAACCATCCAACCTAATTCTATAACGACTATTTAATAATAGATATTTATCTGCTTGTTGAGGACTAACAGCAGCTCTGTGAAGTGCAATTATATCTCCATAACCAAATCCTCTGTCAATATAGGCCTTAGTTACTTCTTCTGTTATTATTATTCCTTCAGTAGAGAGTGCATGTGTTAAATTATTTGATGGCATGTCACATCCACCAGCGATTCCAGCT
>JAUXTV010000085.1 GCA_030679025.1 Candidatus Woesearchaeota archaeon | reverse complement strand
CAACTTCATCAACAGAAATGCTGGTTATTTTTTCTCCTTCTTCATCAGCAAGAATTTCACTAATGCTGGTTGTTTTGTCTACATCAAAATCATCAGAAGTAATCTCAATATTAATATTTTCAAGCTCAATGTCTGAAGAAGCTTCAAAAGTGTTGCGTATTTTAAATTTGAGATCATAATCATCTTCGGCGATAATAGTCACTGTGCCGTCTTCACTGATGCTATTGAATGATCCACCATCAGGTTGTATTTCTATAGAAACAATATCTAAGTCGTTTTTTAATTGAAGTTTTACAGGTATAGCATTGCTAGTAACTTGCCCTTCACAATTGATAGTGTTAGTAGAGGTAGCATTTATTTTTTCTGCTCTCAAAGATAAAGTTCCTATCTCAATTTCTTCACGTTCTTCTAAATCCTCATCAACAAGGTCAAAATCTCCAGGATGTATAGTCGCTAAAACAGTATTGGATTGAGTAGGGGTAATCGTAGCAGGAGTAGTGTTAATCTCTATGTCACTGCGACGAAATCCATTGCGTTCAGTAAATTCTAGATTAATATTTTGAAGAGTGCATTCTGGAAAATCATTGCGGATAGCTAAACTTCTGGCAAATGTTTCTTGCTTATGGGTGCTTGCACTGCCATAGCGAAGTTCTGAGTCAGTAATTTGAAAGTCAACAGCTTCAACTGAGATAAGAGTAAATAGAAAAACTGCACAAAACAAGCTCAGGAAAACCGCTTTCATTAAGGGTTGATACTATTCGGGAGTGATTTATAAATCTATTGCAGGAATTTCCGGAAAGAAGGCAATTAAGCCTTTAAATCAATATGAGTATAGCCATCATCACGAAGATGTGCATAACCTGGGAGAACTAAAGTAAGAAGAGCAAACATCTCTTGGCGAATGCCTTTAAAAAAAGGATCTTTAGCTCCGACAAAAGGTTGAAGATGAGAAGGTATAACAATGCCTTCAGCGACAAGTGCATGATCAACAAAATTATAAAATTGAGCAGGAGTCTGTTGCTGTTTTTTAGGACTGAAATGAGCAGTTGAACCTAATTTGGAGTAAGGTACATCCCAGCAATCTAAAGTAAGCTCTCTAGACCATCCGCCAGGCAGATGAAAGCGAAAGTTATTGAGATAACTAAGCAGACCTTCTTCTTTACCATGCTGTTGTTGCTGTGCAGCTAATTCTTGTAGTACGTCGGCATTCATAGATATGGGCCTCAAATAAAGGTTTATAAACATATTCTTCATGACATTGGGTATGTCTAACTATGCTAAAAATCAGAGCAGTTATACTACAACAACTTCTCAACAGATAGCTTATAGTAGCAGCGCAAGCAAAAAAGTAACGCGCTACAGAGGTTGTACTTGCAATGGTAAGAGCCCATGTCGTGCAACTTGTCGAACAGTGTTTGTCCAGTAATCTCGAAACCTTTAAAAAGAACTAATTTCCTCTCTTTCTAGAATGAACAATCCTCCAGCATCTTCTACTTCACAACCACAAATTCCTCAAATGTCCGAAGAGGAGTTAAAAAAGAAATTTGAGAAGTTAAAAGTGCAGTTGGAAAAGTTCAAGAAAAAAGCTTTGGAAAGTCACAAAGAAATTATTGGTATCGCATTATTGCCTCCAGAAAAGAAAGATTCTACAGTAAATGATGTGTTAGTCTTGATAGATGATACCCAAGATTTGAAGGAAGATAAATTTATTTTTAGAGACAAAATCGCAGTATCTTTAGACAAGATTGCAAAAGAAATTGACAAAGACTTGAAGCCGCAAGCATTAATTTTAACAGAATTACGTGAAGCATGTTTTGACGGAAAATATGAACTAATCAATCTTATTTCTTATAGTTTCTTTGTGTATGATGCAAAAGATTTGTTAGGTGCTCTCAAAGTAAGTGAAATTCACAGATCCATGGTCATCAAGAAGTTCGAAAAATATGTTGTCAGTTACGTTGCAGTTGGTAGTTTATTCCGGGGTGACGCGAAAAGTAATGATATAGATATTGCTATCGTTATCGACGATACTGACGTCAAAAAGATGAATCGCTTGGAGTTGCGTGATAAATTAGGCGCGATCATCAGAAGTATGGGCTATGAAGCTGCGACTATTGCTGGTGTTAAAAAAGAATTTCACATTCAAGTCTACATTTTAACTGATTTCTGGGATGCTATCAAGGAAGCTTCTCCAGTTATCTTCACGTTCCTCAGAGATGGAGTGCCCTTATATGATCGTGGTATTTTCATGTCCTGGAAATTATTATTGCAGATGGGTCGTATTCGTCCATCACCAGAAGCTATCGATGTGCATATGGACATGGGAACTCGTTTAGTGGATCGCGCGAAAGGAACCTTGCTCACTATTGTTGGAGAAGATCTCTACTATGCTGCCTTAAATCCAAGTCAGGCCGCTTTAATGTTATATGGAGTCCCGCCGCCAACACCAAAAGAAACTGTCAAGCTCGTTGAAGAAATATTTGTTAAGAGAGAAAAATTATTAGAGCAGAAATACGCTACTATCCTTGCGAATACCGTGAAGACGCACAAAGACATCGAGCATGGTGTCATCAAGGAAATCACTGGAAAGCAAATGGATAAAATGCTTGCGGATGTTAAAGACTACTTGCAGCGTATCAAGAAATTGTTCAGTCAGATCGAGAAGCAGACAGAAAAGAAGTTTGTCAATGAGCTCCATGAAAGTTGTAGAAAAGCGGTAGAAGAAGTATTGGTGGCGGAAAATATGTCTAATGTGAAGCCAGAACTAGGTCTCAAGCGTTTAGTTGATCAAGGAAAGTTCCCGAAGAAGTTTTTAGAGGACTTCAAAGATATCATCAAAGTAAAAGATAATTACGCGAAGATGAACAAGCATGAGATTGAGAAGGTTCGTCGTGAGACTGCAACATTCATCAGAACAGTAGTTGAATATGTGCAAAGAAAACGTGGCGCGGAAGTGGAGCGCGCTCGTATCAGAATCAAGTATGGTGATAAGTTTGGAGACATTTTCTTGTTAGAGTCTGTTGCTTATATTATCGAGGACATTGACGCTCCAAAGAAAGAAGTGTTAAAAGCTAAACTCTTGCCAAATGGTGGTTTAGGTGGCTTGGAAAAGAGCTCTTTAGAAGAGTTTGAAAAGGCATTGGCTGAAGCAAAAGTGCCTAAGAATGTCTTTATCAAAGAAAAGATTTTCGAAGATTTACGTAAGATTTATGGTAAAGACGTCGAAGTCCAAGTCAGCGACTAAGTTTCTCTCAAAAATAAGTATAATTTAGATGATCCTTACTGAAACCATGTAGGGTGCATGATAATCAGCATAATGACAAAATAGAGTATAAACGAAGTTAGTATAATCTTTCCTCTATGTTGCTCAAAAAAAGTCAATGACAACCACCTCCCTCTTTTTGTTCTTTAGGAGTTTCTGAAGAGGGTTTATGGTGCATTTGCATCATGACAAAGTGCATAACCGGACATAAAAGCAGTGCAAACCAGAAGAGATATTTGTTGTTGATGCCTAGAATATTGATAGCAAGTAAAAGGAGTAAAGGGATAGCGCAACAAAGGATCATCAGGAGATTATGATTTTTCATGTTCATTTTTTAATTAGTCTCCTTTTTTGATTATTTAGTGATTGATAAGTTAAGATTGCGAATATGACTAAGATACTTAATATCAGCCAAAATCCTAAATGATGGAAACTAGAGGAAGAGCTATGCATCATGGAGCAGGAATTCTGGGAGATCAGAGATGTAAAAAAGAAGTTATTGCTGAGAAAGTTCACTACAAAAAACATAAGTAGCGCTCCTATAATAATTCCAGTCCATAACGATGATGTTCGCTCTTGCATAGTTTTACCTGTGATGGCTCTCGTGTTCTTCTTGAGTCATGCCTATGGATGAACCCATCATGCCTTGCATCACGGTGCCCATATTATTTCCATGCATTTCTCCATTCATCATGGTTGCACAGCCTTCAGGCATGTTGTCAGTTGTTTCCATCATCTTTCCCATTTGTTGCATCATAGGTTGCATCTGTGCTTGGTCTGCAGCAACAAGGTTGTCAGTTCCTGTAAAAATGCCTACAAGTAACAAGATGCCTGCCACAGCTAAAAAGGGAATTAGTTTGTTTCCTTTTGATTTCATAAGTATACCTCCATAAGTTGATGTTTTTCTTCTCTTATGGTTACTATATATCTCTTGTTCATGAGACCGTCCAAGACCATTATGAGCAGCAATGTTCAAGTTTTTCCCTCAAGGTTTGTGTTTTTAATGATGAATTCTTTTTTTTTGGAAAAGATAAAAGAAGAGCGAGAAAGAAAAGAGGAATTAAAACAGAGAGTGATGATGCTATGAAAGTTTTTGTAAGAACAAAATAAGCAACAGATGTCCCTAGCAAGATAAGGAAAAGACTTAAGACAGAATTTTTTGGTTGAAGTTGTCTTTGTAAGGTAATTTTATACATGATACCTGTAATGCTTTCCCCCATAAGGATTCCTAAAAGAGTAGTATCTGCAGGAACAGCAAAAAAACTAAGGCTTAGTAGACCTACCCAAGTCAGGAAAACGCTAGCGCATAAAGCACAAAAGGAAAAGGGAAAAAGTTTCTGCAGGGTTCGTTTGAAGAAAGTAAAGAGAAAAAAAAGAAAAACAATCATCAATAAGACAGCAGTAAGCATAGGTATCACATCCATATTATCCCAAAGATAAGCAACGAGAGCAAAATCATGATGATGCCGCTAATTAGTTTCAGGCGCTTGCCTTTTGTTAATTCTAGATGTTCGAGTTTCGCGACGACTTTTTTATTGCCAGCCATGATTAAAATAACAATCAAAGGAACAATAAACATGAAGTTGTAAAGGAAAAGATAGAAGATTCCTTGGAGATACTGTGTCTTTACCAAAAGAAGACTCATAATGGAAAGATAAATGCCTGCTGTGCAGCCAAAAGAACAGATGCCAACAAGAAGACCTACTAAGAATATGGTAGGGATGGTTGCTCGTTCTAGAAGACGTGCAAGCGTAGGTTTGACAAACTTAGGCATGCCCAATGACCAAGTGTTTTTTCGATAATAGCTCACAAGATTAAAAATGCCAAGAAGAAGAACTAAGAATGCTCCTACTTTTGCTGCGAAATGCGGATCGCTCGAAAAGGTTACAGCACGGAGGATGCCTATCCCTATACTAAAATAAGCTAAAAAGATACCAACAATATAAGCAGCGCCTACTTTGAGAATACTTAGACGTGATCTTCTTAAGGTGAACAAAAAGGCAAGGAAAAACAAAAGCACTGTGATAGTGCAAGGATGAATGCCTGCTAAGAAGGCGTTAAATACTACAAGAAAGAAAAATGAAGTTTTCCATGAGGAAGATTGAGTATTTTGTTGTTCAGTGCACTCTGCAAACGACTTGTCTGTAGTGCAAGCTACTGTAGCTCCATCAGGAAAAAGAACTGTATATTCAGTTTCAAAGGGTTCCATAGAGTCTTGAAAAAGAACAAGTTTTGGAAATTGTTGATTAGGATATTGTTGAAATATTTCTTCAAGAGCTTCAAGAGGCACATGTCCTTCTAAAGTAAGATCGTTGATGCGAGTGACCATATGCCCCTGAAGCGAATAGGGGATGTTGCTCTTTCGAGTAAAACTATCAAGTTCTTGTAATGCTTCTTTATCACTGAGAATACTTTTTTCTACGATATCAGTTATGCCTTGCTTAGCAAGAAATGCTCTAAATTCTTTTAAATAAATACTGCAATGACCGCAGCTCTCGCTTTTGTAAATCGTTACGCTTGTTGCAGAAACTGTTATGCTT
>JAUXTV010000169.1 GCA_030679025.1 Candidatus Woesearchaeota archaeon | reverse complement strand
TTCAGTGTTATCCATTGTCTTCATGTACCTGTTAGGAAAGGAAATGTATAATGAAAAAGTTGGGCTTACAGCTGCAGCCATGTTGTCTGTATTCTGGTTGCACATTTTCTTTACTGCACGATTGTTAATGGATCTGCCAGGACTATTCTTCGCATTAGCGGCAATGTATTTCTTTTGGAAGGGATTTATCAAGAAACAAGGAAACAAGTATATTTACCTAACAGCTATTTTCACAGTATTAACAGCATTAACAAAATATAATGATGGAATAATTATCTTCATTTTCGCAATAACAGTATTAATTGTAGAAAGACTTGAGTTATTCAAGAACAAAAAGATGTGGAAAGCCATTGGTCTATGTGTTGTAATTTTTATTATACCTTACATGGTCTTCAATTATTTAAGTTTTGGAGATCCTTTACCAGCAATTACTACTTATATTTTAACGGCAGCTACATCTGCTATCCAGCAATTCGAAACGCCAGCATGGTACGTTCTTCATAGCGATGCTTCATATTTTGGATATTTCCAAGAATTCCTCTTTACCTTCTGGTTTATTGTATTTATTGTAGGATTATTAACTTTATGGCGCCTAGTATTAGGGTTTGATCTCTTGTTAAAAAGAAAAGACACTAAGTTAGTAGGAGATCTCTTCTGTGTTCTATTGATAATCATGCCTCTGATCTTCTTTGTATTCATCTATAAGTTCGCAGTACATCAATATTTATTCCTAATCATGCCTGGAGTCTTTTTAATCATGGCAAAGGGGCTTACAGAAGTAGGTAAATTACTAGAAAGATATAACAAATATTTAGGAGTTGCTTTAATCATTCTTGTTGTAGGAATTGGTGCTTATACGCAATTAACACATGCTGATCAAATTATTGAAAGTAAAAAAACAACTTATGCAGAATTAAAGCAGGCGGGAATATGGATCAAAGAAAATAGCAATAAAGATGATAAAGTTATGATCACTAATAATGAAATGGAGTTCGGAGCATATGCAGAAATTGCTTATATTAACGAAGGAGATAATCAAACAGACTTTGAAGAAGTTTTAGTCAGAGAAAGACCAAAGTATATTGTATTAGCATTATTCGGTCAAAATGAAGAGTTTGAATGGATTATTCCTCTATTAAATACTGATAAAGAAAGATTTGTACCTGTACAAGCATGGTTCAGTGATGCAGAAAGAAAGCAACCTCGAGTTGTTATTTATAAGGTAGCTGCTTCCAATACGATGGGCTCTCTTCCAAGA
>JAUXTV010000078.1 GCA_030679025.1 Candidatus Woesearchaeota archaeon | reverse complement strand
CTAACTTTCCTTGCAACTCTGCAAACAGCAGAAGCATATCATGAACGCAGAACATTTTACGATGATCCCAACTATTATTCAGGAAGATATTACTCCGGTCAATCCTATTATACACATCACCAGTATCATGTAGTTGCTTATCGAGATCACTATACTAGATACAATCAATATTATTATCAGCCACAGCGTTATTATCGATACAACAATTATCCAGAACCACGTTGTCAATATCCTGGCGATGTTTGTTATTAAGAGCATTCTAAAAAGAGGAAACCAATGGAAATTAAAAAAATAGAGGGCGAAGATTTACAGTCAGCGGCAAATTTGCTTCGTTCTTATTGGAAAGAGCGTGGTGATAATTATGCTCAAGATTTTGCATTGAATTATTTAACTAATGGTCACAAAACAGCAATCATCAAAGACCAGTCTTTTGTTGTAAAAGAAAAAGATAGAATAATGGGGATGGTTGCGCTTGTTGTCTATGAAGGAAATGTAGCAGAAATTAAAGACTGTATAGTAAAAAAAGAAGCAAGAGGAAAAGGATGGGGAAGAAAACTCACAGAATTTATTATAGATCATGCCAAAAGAAATGAAATAAGAAAGATAAGCATTGTAACAGTTCCAAATCTCCGAGGATTCTATGAAAAATTTGGTTTTGCTTTAGAAGGATTCTTGAAAGATCATTTTAAAGAAGGAGAACACGTGCTCATTATGAGTAAAAAGCTCAAAGAAAAAGAAGACAAGCAAGTAGATCTCAAAAAAAAGTTAGAAGATGAGCAGCAGCTACAAGAAATAGAATCTGAGACAACTGACAGATTAATGAAATTACGATTAAGATGATTTCTTTTGTAAAAAATGTCTGATCGATGCATCAAACAGTCCATTATCTGCATGATAGTGTTCAGAGTCAGGATGAAATTGATAGATACCATCTTTACAGCTGACAGAGGGACTTAATTGTTCAAGAATATCAGTCAGTATCCAGGAATCAGGTAAACAAAGAAGTTGTCTAGTTAGATCATTATCATTCTTTGGTTGAATTTTTGCAACTAAGTCTGTACGGTTTAAACCAGTTGGATGCTGCATTATAGTGGATAAAACTATCCAAGTCTGAGCATAGAGCATAAAAGGATCAAATGAATTCATATTTTAAAGATTACTATTAACAAAAGCTTTTTATACAACCAACCCGTGAAGAATTACAAGAGGGTGATACAATGGCATTTCAAAAAGGAGCAGTCAATCCATCGAGTTCTGCTATAAAAGAGCTTGCAACAATGAATATCGAGCTCCAAAAAATAACCGTTGAGCTTATTGATAAGATGAATAACTTAACGACACGTATGGATCGTATGCTTTCTCTGTTTGAAGATGCAGCCAGAACCATAGGTAACACACCCGAAGAAACTTCTGGATTAAAAACACAATTGCAAGACTTGTTAGAGCAAAATAAAACTATTGCACGTGGTTTATTATCCATTGAAAGATATATCCGTGAAAAACAACCAGCCCCATTGTCAGCATTCCAACAAAAACCAGGCTATCCATAATGGAAGACGAGATTCATTTTCTGGTGAATGAATTAGAAGGTGAATTGCATACTAAAGTGCAAAATATTCTTAGGGACTTAGAAAAGCCTTTGCAAAAAAAAGATAAAGTAGTTATTAATAAATTTACTCGAGCCTTAGTGCAGGCAACTGCGCGTCGCACGTATCGTCCGCAACCAGTGCAGCAACAGCAGCAAAGACAAACAGATACTACATTTGCACAACTCAAAAATTTAGAACGCCGTCCTCTAATAAAAGAAAAACCTATTACTATGACTTATCCTACTCGAGCTTATCCTACACAAGCTTATCCTACTGCTCAAACTTATTATACACCAGTTGTAGAGTCCCCGCCCAAAGAAGTTGCTAAAGATACTTTTCTTCCCTCTGGTCTTCCTACAAAACCTCCAGAAGCACAACCTATGCTGCGTTTACCAACAGATGAAACACTAACAGGTACTCCAGAATCATTTTCACAATTTAGACCATCCCTGTCAGCAGAGATACAAAAAGCAGCAGCAAATCCCCAGTTTGGCGAAGCTCCAAAACCTACCACCCCTCTTTCACTTCCACCTATTGCAGTTACAGTTCCTGTAGGCATAGAACCTCCGATTGCGTTAATCGTTGATGCTGAATCAAAAAAGCCCATTGTCACAGTAAGCATGCAAAATGATATTTACACCGTTACTGAACCACTCTTAGCACCAGAAGAAGTCAATATGCTTACCTGGTTAAGAAAAAAATTCGCAGGCAAAGAGAAAAAATTAGCTAAGAAGAAAAAACTTATGAAAAAAATAAAAAAGGCTGCTAAAAAATCCCATTTCCCCATGCAGAAAAATGATGAAAATGAATATCTCAAGATGAAATATTATTTGGTCAAACATCTATTGCAGTTTGGTTGGGTCGAGCCCTTATTGCATGATGATGCAATTACAAAAATAAGTTGTGAAGGAGAAAATAACCCCGTCACAATTGTTCGTAAAGACAAAACATACAAAACAAATATTATATATCCATCTGCTGAGCATATCAACAAATTTTTAATGAGATTTGCAGAGCGCGCTTACAAAAAACTCTCGGAAAAAACACCAGTAGTAGAATTTACTGCTAATGGATATCGTGTAGAAGGATCATTAAAAACAGCAGCAACATCAGCAAAATTTACTTTGACAAAGGTGCTTTAGCAGATTTCCAAATCACATCAATGTCATCGCAGCGTTCAAAAGGATAAATATCTAATGTTGTTTCTCGTCTGCCAGCATGATATTCTAACAACCCTTGCCATGCAATCATAGCAGCATTATCTCCAGCATATTGCATAGGTACAGCAAAAAACTTCGCTCCTCGAGCTTTGCACATAATTTCTAGCATAGCACACAAACGTTTATTCGCAGCAACTCCTCCTATAAGTAGCACTTCTTTTTTGCGTAAATGTGCCATAGCTCTTTCAGTGACTTCTGTGATCATGCTGAAGAAAACTTCTTGTAAAGAATAACAGAGATCTTCTTTAGAAACGCCTTTGTTTGCTAATTGAGTTACTCTAGTAATTATGCCGGAGAAAGCAACATCCATGCCTTTGACAGTATAAGGTAGTTCAGTCCATTTCCCTTGGAGTGCTAATTGTTCAATCTTCGGACCACCAGGAAAACCTAAACCTAGTGCTCGTGCAAATTTATCTAAAGCATTTCCCAAGCCAACATCTTCAGTTTCTCCAAAGACTCTATACTTGCCAGCTTCTAGAGCAATAATTTGGGTATTAGCTCCACTTAAATAAAGCATAACTGGATCTTGTGCTGCAGTAAATAATAAGCCAGAAGTTAAATGTGCCATAGGATGATGAGCTCCAATAATATCACACTTGAATGCTTGTGCATATTCTTTTGCTTTAGCTAATCCAACACGTAAGCAAGGACTCATGCCAGGTCCACGTGAATAAACAACTAGATCGATGTGATCTGCTTTCGCATCTGCTAG
>JAUXTV010000063.1 GCA_030679025.1 Candidatus Woesearchaeota archaeon | reverse complement strand
TCACATTTTGCCTCTGTTTGTTTTTTTACTTCTGCTGGAGGAGTTGTAGTTGGAATGGAGGGTGGTGAAGCTTGATAGCTTTCCTTTACAGGTTTAGCGGTATCTGGAAGTATTTGCTGATAAAAGTCTTTTTTTTGTTCTGTTGAATCTGATGTTGCAAAATCTTGTGCACATGCACTAATTCCTAGCATGAGTATTCCTAGAACCAAGATCATCTCTCTTTTCATGAATCTTCGATTCTTCTTTCTGTTTAATAATGTTTTGGTAGTCTTTTCTATTTATATCTTAGGTCGTATAACCCTTATATACCTCTTTCACTTCTTTTTTTATTAGTTTTTTTAGACTAGTGTTTTTCAAGAAAAGCTATTATCTCTTTTTTTAATTGCGGTTGCTGCTGAAACATTCTTATTCCATGATCTGCTTTAGGAAACATCTTTACTTCTCTTTCATTATGCATGACTCCTTCCAGTGTACGAACAGACATAGCGCCGTACTGATCATCTTCTGATGTAATGAGCATGACTGGAATAGTTATTTTTTTAACAGCATCTTGAGGTTTGAGTCCTTTGTAATTCAATCCCGGAGACAAAGCAACTACTTTTGTTATTTCATGATCATGCACTGCTGCAATGAGTGCGAGATTTGCACCTAAGGACGCGCCAATGACATTGATATCGCTTGCTCCCTGCTGCTGGAGAAATTTTTTTGCTGTTTGTATATCTTTGAGCATATCAAAAAAATCTTGCTCATGGAAATTAATGTAACTTATTCTCTGCTTGTTCTTTTCCAAGCTCTGACCATGACCACGAAGATCTATTGCCAGCATCTGATATCCATTTTCCTGAAAAAATAATGCAATATCGCGCCAACTTTGTCTGGTCTGTCCATACATATGCACTAAGAGAATTCCTTTTTCACTTGTTGTTTCGTAATATGTCGCCGCTATTTTTACTTGGTCTTCTGTTAAGAGACTTACGTCTTTCATCCTTTTTTTACTAACTTAGAACTTTATACGTTTTTTGGTGCTAAAACAGCTATTTTACTTTTTTTACAGCTTCTTCAAAAACCTGTAATCCTTGATCTACTTGTTGTTTTGTAATTATTAATGGCGGGCAAAAACGGATGACACTTTTTCCTGCACCTAACACTACTAGTCCTTTAGCAGCTGCATTGCACAATATTTGTTGCATCTCTTCTTCAGCTGGAGTTTTTGAGTATTTGTCCTTGACGATTTCCACCCCTATCATCAATCCGCGACCACGAACATCTCCTATAATTTCATATTTCTCTTTGAGCTCATTGAGCAATTTGAGCATATAACTTCCCTGCTTCTTTGCATTGTCTCCTAGCTTTTCTTTTCTCATGAATTCTAGTGAAGCAATGCCTGCAGCACAAGCCAAAAGATTACCACCGAATGTGTTTGAGTGTGTTCCTGGCTCCCAGTTCATGGTTTTTTTATTTGCTAAAGTGACCCCTAGAGGAATACCACCACCAACAGCCTTGCTTAAAGACGCTATATCTGGTTTCACTCCAAATTGCTCTGACGCGAGAAATGTTCCTGTCCGAAAACAACCGGACTGCACTTCATCTACACAATACAATAGATCATATCTTTCACAGAGTTTTTTTAATTCACGATGAAAGTTTTGTGGAGGGACTACATAACCACCTTCTCCTTGAATAGGCTCGACTATTAATCCTGCAATATCTCCTTGATGCTGCTTCATCATCTGTTCTGCTTTATTGAGACAATACTGCACACATTCATCTTCTGAGGAAAATGGCATGCGATAGACATAGGGAAAAGGAACATGGACTACTGGTAAGAATGGGTTGTAGCGTTCACGATGTCTTGGCTTTGATTTTGTCAAGGATAACGAACCCATAGTTCTGCCATGGAATGCATGCTCAAAAGCGATGAACCATTTTTTGTTGGTATGCCAGCGTGCACATTTATATGCTGCTTCTACTGCTTCCGTACCCGAATTCGAGAGAAAAGCGTTGTTGAGATGTGGCGGGACAAAAGTTAATAACTTCTCTACAAATTTAACAGGCAACTCTGCATAAAAATCTCCGAAAGCTGCATGTGTTCCTTTTTCTGCTTGCTGTTTAATGGCTTTAATGACTGCATCATTTGCATGACCTACATTGGCAACTGCAATGCCTGCGGCAAAATCTAAATATTTTTTTCCATCAACATCCCAAATATAACAACCCTTTGCATGATCAAAGACAAAGTCAAACTCCCGACTGTAAGATGAAGAAATAACTTTATTATCACGAGCAATAATTTTTCGAGATCTTGATCCTGGTGGCTGACAAACGAATTTCATCCTCTTTTCTCCTCTATGCTTTATTTCCTTTACCTATATAAACTTCACTCTCTGTTTTTTACTTTCAAATTTTGACCTCTATAGTTTCACAGTGATAAGCAAATCTTTATATAAATCTTCTATAAATGTATCTTTATGCAAAAGAGGCAATATTTAGCACTGAAACAAGCTTGTGCTATCAATGACAAGATTTTTTCCGAGATTGTTCATGATTTTCATTTCAAGACAGAACATGAACTAGCCTTATTTATTCGAAAACGCTTTCGTGAACATGGAGTGAAGCCTGCTTATCCACCTATTGTAGCTAATAATAATCAAATCATTCATCCTAAACCTAGAAAAAAACCTCTGCAAAGAGGATGGTTATTGTTTGATTTTGGCTGCAAAGTTGGTGACTGGTGTTCGGATATGAGCAGAACTGTTTTTTTAGGGAAAGCTACCAAAGAGGAAAGAGGATTATATGAAATTGTTCGAAAATGTCAAGCAAAGTGTGTTCGTTTTGCAAAACCAGGCATTACTGGCAGTGATTTAGATATTTATTCTCGAGTTCTTTTGGGAAAATATAAGCCTTATATGAGACATGCTTTAGGACATGGGGTGAGCAAGAAAATTCATGATTCTCCTAGAATAAGTGTTACTTCGCCAGATGTGTTAAAAACTGGACATTTTTTTACTATTGAACCTGGCATTTATTTTAAGACTCAAGATCAAGAAGTTGGCATTCGTATAGAAGATACTTTAGTTATGCACAAGAAAAAACCTGAAGTTTTAACACTAGCTCCAAAACATTTTATAGCAATTTCTTTTTCTCACTGATCTCTATACTACAGTTGCATAATGCTTATAATTTTATCACCCTTCTTTTTCCCATGCTACAAAAAAATGTTCGTTTACCTCAGTTGGGCATTGCTATGGGGAGAAGATTTATAGACACGGGACTTAATTGGTATAATACTCACAAACTTTTTGCAGAACGTGGAAGTCGCATGCCTGTTTTAGGAGAATATTGCGCTCTATTTTCAGAACCCCTTCAAAATTCTCAAGGAATTCCTTATTCTGATAAGCGCGCACGTTCATTTCGCACCAATCTCCTTAAAAAAAGAGAGAAAGCAAGAATAGAGTGGATAGATGCTTTATTTATCTGCAAAGATGAGCAATGGTATTTACACCAGAAACATATTTTGGTTGGAGATCATTTTGAAGCTCAAGAAAAAATTCCTTTAACAGATTTTCTTCACACAGATGGAGTAGTTGCCTTGGATGTCCTCACAGATGGCGGATGGCCTTCTTCTAAAGTTTCTAGCAGCAAATATACTCTCTTCTCTTGGCGCCCTCAAGATCAGCACGTTGCTGTTCTCTATGTTGGTAGTGAAGGCCCACAACTTCGATGCAATGAACGTCCTATACATGAAAGTCCTAACAGAGGAAGTAGACCTGTTTATTCTTTGGCATCTCCTGTAGCTTTGGAACAACGTTTATCACCGACAGGATAATACTTCACTAAACTATAACTTTAAGAATTTAAAGCTGTCTTCCTAAACCAACTAATCAATAATTACTTTATTTGTTTTTATGAGCAGCACCCACTGCTTCACTTATATTTTTGAATCCATCTTTCTTTAACAATTTTACTAGTCCATAATTAATTTCACTAATCACCTGCGGGCCTTCAAAGATCATGCCTGTGAGTACTTGCACCAAGGAAGCACCGAGCTTGATTTTTAGATATGCATCTTTGGCAGAAAAAATACCTCCACAACCAATAATCATAAACTTTCCCTTTGTTTTTTTGTAAACATAGCTAA
>JAUXTV010000057.1 GCA_030679025.1 Candidatus Woesearchaeota archaeon | reverse complement strand
AAAACTCTTTTTCATGAGAAAAGAAATAATGACAGAGTTATATAAAAGTATCTAAAACTAGAATAATAAAAGAGAAAAAATTTATTTATTTCTGTTGAAATTTCACATAGACGCCGTCGTCTTTCTTTTCAACCCGACCTTCATTTATGAACTGCGCTATACCCATCATATCAATATATTCAGTAGTGTTGCTTTGACGAGGATATTTGTCGCTTCTTAACCTATAGAATTGACTTCTTGCATTCAGTTCAGTAGTAATATCTTTGCTTCTCATTGCTGTAAAAAGATCTTTATGTTCCTCAAAAATTTGATTCAGTAAATCTACATTAATGCCATGTGCTCTATGAATATCAGTACCATACCCAGTAAAGAGAATGCCGCCTCTATTTTCTATAACGTGTCCGCCTTCAGTTAGTAATTTCCCCTTTGCATCAACAAGATAACTTGATGCTGCTAATTGGACAATATACTGATCGGTATTTGTTTTATAGACTTCATGAAAACCGTCGATAGGTGTGGATGGAGCGGTATCAGTAAGAGTGAATCCAGGATAATTTCTTTCTAATCTATCGTGAGTATCAAGACTGGCGCCAGCCCAATGTCTTCCTGAAGCTTGAGGAGTCATAGAGGGAGCTGTAGGTGTTTTATTATCACACGCAGCTACTAATGCTAAAAGACCTGTTGCTAATGTTTTTCCAAATTTATTGCGTAAGGTCATAGTTTGTTTCTCCTTTAGATGATTTTGATAAGAAAATAAGGGTTAAACTTCTATATAAACCTTTCTATCTGTAGTTACTTAAAAGTAGTACTAAAAAAAAGCATATAAAAAGACTATATCAAAATTGCTCTTTATAGAATACAAAAAGGATCTAATTTGTCCAATGGGTCTAGCGGATGATATCATAGAGAAAGATCTGCTAGTCAACGTTGCTATTAGTGAAGTTTGAAAAGCAAGGTCTTTTAATAAACCAAACTCTTTAAATTATTCCTGCAATATTCTTATAGTCTCTCGTTGCACTTTCAGTATTAATTCTTTTATTTTCTTCAACTGCTGTAAATCAATGCTTGTTTCAACACCATAAGTTGAAATTTCTCTGCTTTCCCTTACAGTAGGATTAGTAATATTCTTTTCAACATCAAGGGTATCAAATTGAGTAACTAAGTCTTTATCCAAATCCAGTTTTTTCTCGTTTATCAAAGTAATCAGAACAGTTGTCGTACAGGCCTGATTTCGCGACTCATAGCCATATTTGACAAGAATTGCTAGAAAGCAATGATAGATAGCATAAAAACCAATATTAAAAGCCCAGTCATATATCTTTAATCTTTCAAGAGTTTGCACTGCTCCATAATTATACTCAGATTTCTTAACATGCTTTTGTGCTAAATTTAAATCAGGTTTTGTTTTTATCAGCCTTTTTGGGTCTTTCAGGCACCATTTCAAATGCTCATCTATTTGTGGCATTTTCTAACAACCTCAACATATTTTTCAGGATTATGAAATACAAGGCTTTCAGATAATATATTATAAAAAATTTTGTCTTTTTTATTTAAGAGGATATCTTTTTCAGCTATATCGACATATCTTATTGGTTTTTCAACTAATTCAGATTTTCTTATCTCACCCTTTATTTTTTTAATGTCCTTGGATTTTTCAGTACTATACATAAGTAAAACATCTATATCATTGAAATTCCTCACTTTTATAGATGAACCAAAAACCAATCCCATTTTAATACTGTCCTTAAATTTTTTCAGGCTATGGGATAAGACACTTAACCATGTAGGGAACTCTTTATCCTCCAGACTTAGCATATATTCCATAAATTTAATGGCTAGTTTATTATTATATTGATAAGAAAAAAAGGCAGAATTTCCTATCTCTTCCTTTGTTAATAGTTTTTTATCCGCCAAAATATTACACAATCCATTAGCATGAGCATGGTTAATATTTAATATTCTGGCCAATTGCCTGGCGTTATATCTCTCCTTATAGTGCTTAAACAGATATTTAGCTATCTGAACTTCAATCTTTGTAAATTGTATGTTATTAACAGCCATGTGTATTCTAAAAACATACATAATATATAAACTTTACGATTTTAAGTCCAAGATTCTTGTCCTTTATGGATCACTTCGCTTCTGAACAGCAGCTTTTAGCTTGCACGGACCTAGTTAAGATTAAAATCTGAGTTCTATCCATTCAACATTCTTCTTTTGAACATGATCTTTGACTTGTTTTTGTTTCTGATTCAATTGACTTTTCCCAGTTTTAATCTCTATAAATTTAATGCCATTATCATCAAAGCTAATCCCATCAATAGGCATGCCAATAAAAACAAAATTCTCTCGCTGTGCTACTTTAGTAAATGCATCCATAAAAGGTACAAACTGTTCCCAATGTTGTCCATGTTTCACTGCCGCGCTTTTGTAGGTAAAGGTTAAGTCAGTATAAGACTGTTTAAGAGAAGAAAAGCGAGAATACAGGAAAACAAGGGCTAAAACAAGCACTCCTATAATCAAGAAAAGAAGCAGTATAAGGTCCATAAGCCTAGAAAGAAGCAGGACATTAAGAAGGTTTCCAAAAAGAGCTACTATTGCTCAATAGCAACATTTATTAAGTTTTAATGCTTATGAGGAGACATGCGATCAGCAAGAAAAATTCTCATGGGAAGTTTAATTGTAGGAGCTGCAGGCATAGGATCCTATGTATGGTCTCAACACCAAGATATTGCTCCTCCAGTGCTAAGAACAACAGCAGACACTAACACCACTAATGCAGAAAAAACATTAGTAACTAGTCCAGGGATAGCAGAAGCATCTGCATCAAGAGAAGATACAACACAGCCAGTGCTCACCCCCGAACAGCTAGAAGAAAAATATGCAGGGTATCAAGTGCAAGGCTTTGTCCATATGCACCAAAAACCGTTGCAAGATGTTGTTGTTGAAGCGTTGATGGCAAGAAGTGTTGTGCGCGCAAGCCCGGCATGGACTACGAAAACAGATCACACAGGAAGATTCTATCTCAAAGTTCCTCATAACACACTATATGATGTGGAAGCAAGGTTCCAGACCAACCAAGGTGCAAAAAAAACAAGAGAGATTACTAATGTTAATTCTGAAAGAGAAGGAGATAAACAGCTCATCGAAATAGAATTTAGCGATACTCCAGATGTGCTAGTTCAAGTAGAAGGATCATCCTTGATCAAGAGAGCATATTTGCAAAAAGAAAATAAAACAACATTGGAAGGACTAGTTCAGGGTGCGCATGTAAGATTCGAAGATGTGGATCCAAAACAGCTGTATAATTTATGCATTCTAACTGAAGATCCTGCTGCTCCAATAGTGGACTCGATTCCAGTTTTTGAAGAAGACGTAGCAAGAGTCTATAGAAATCCTGCAACCAAATGGAGTCAGATAACAGTTGTTGATAAAAAGACAAAGCAAAGAATTCCTCAGGCGCAAATAGATTTGACACTTACAGGAATAGAGCCAAGTATTTACAAACAGACCTTAGTGACGGATCAACAAGGAGTATGGTCAGGATTTATAGGAAACCATTTGTTTATTACAGACATAAGCGCAAATGGATACATAAGAGAAATAGCATCTGAAGGAGTAAAATTAAGAGAAAATAATTTGCTAGAGCTCAGAAGAGGAGCAACGCTCGCAGGTCAAGTGCTAGATGAACAGCAAAGACCTGTAGAAAATGCAGAAGTCTATTTATTAGATCCCTTAGGTATGAGTCCTCTAAAAAATAGTGCAGTACGAAGAACAGATGCTGAAGGAAGATTTGTTCTGACAAATATTGATCCTCAGAAAAGACCTCCTTTCGATACAAGAATCAAAGAATCATTTATTCCAGTAGCAGTAAAACCAGGATATATACAACCGCAATTAGAAATAATAACAGCAGATGCGCGAGACATAAGATTACAACTTAGTCATCCTAAGGAAACATTAGAGGGAAGAATTGTAGATCAGCAAGGAGCTCCAGTGCAGGCTTTAGTGGAGATGTATTTAGTGTCATTGCAAGGGCATCAGCAAGAGGTGTCCAATACTCCTTTCTGGTTAAAAGATAAAAAAGAAACTGATCATCAAGGAAGATTTGTCTGGTCACAGTTGCCAGCAGGAACCTATGCTCTGCGTATTCAGCCAGGCGGTAATGATAAGGGATATCTAACTACTATAACTGCAGCAACTGTCCCATCAAATCCTAAAGATATACTAGTAACTCAAGGTATACTCTTGGAAGGAAGAGTTCTTGCAGAAGAAACTGGTCTAGCAGTACCTAATGCAAATGTGAGTGTAAAGAGTAAAGACTCGCGAATAGAAACAAATTTGAGAAGTGATGAACAGGGACGCTTTAAAGGATTTGTGCCTCCTGGCGAAGGAAGTTATTTTATGTGGGTTAGAAACGCGGCAAGAAGAGACATCCTTGAAGAAGAGCAGGGAAATTATCGCACAGGACAGCCTTTACAAATTATGGTAAGAAAAAAAGACTATATGCAAATCATAGTGCGTGATGAAGTTACACAACAACCTCTCCAGCAGTATAAAATAATTATGAACGAACAAAGAGGAGATGGAAAATACGCAAATACAAGAAATGGATTTGATCCAAAGGGAATTACAGAAGTGCCATTGCTATATCCTATGGACTTGTGGGTGACAGCACCAGGTTATAGTCGCTCTAGTGTCTTAAAAGTTAACAAAGATCAAGGAAATCAATCTCTATATATCGATATGAAGAAAAAATAAAAAAAGAAAAAAAAGATTATCTGAATTCACAAGTATATTTACAAGTGCACCATCTTCCCGTTACGCCGGCGCTATTAACACAAGCATCTGCATTGACTGTGCAAGAAATTAATTGTGGAAATTCATTGCGGCGCGGACATACTATCTTGGAAGGTAAGCTATTAAAGGCAGTTTTACAACCATCTTCAGTGTAGCTATTTTTAACTGGTGAAACATTGCACACAGCTTGCGTTTTATTCGTAGCTGAAGTTGCATCTACTTGAGGAGTTTCAGAAAAAAGAAGAAATCCTAAAGTGAGAAGTGCAAACACTACGAAAAAAGGTTTGACAAAGTTCATGGTTTATTGCTCCATTCCCAGATTAAGGTGCGCTTTGGCAGCGATAATAGCATTTTGCCCAAACACCTTGTTGACCTTGTGCATTAACGCATCTGTCTGAACTAGGCATGTCACATCCAACTAAAATAGGAACGTCGCCACGCGCGCAAACAATTCCAGGACCTTGGTTTACAAAATTACTAAATGCTGTTACACTGCCTGCTGGATTTGGAGTGCCATTAGCATTTTGATGTACATTGCAGACTGCTTGGCATCGTCCTTTATCACTATCATCGCATTTTGGCCCTTGTTGTGAAGGCGTTGCATCTACTCTAACTGGATCTTGTATATCTGCTTTAACTGGATCTTGTGCTTGTCCGAATACAGAAAAAACAAGCAGAAAAACTATTGAGGTTAAAAAAAGTTTTCCTAAAATTTTGTTCATGAGATTTCCTCCATAAGTTGATAAAATACTAGCGTTGAATAAATATATAAAGACAATGGGAGATATTCACTCAAGAATGAGGACAAAAAATAAGTAAAGGAAAAATAAAATCAGAAGCAAAGAAGATAATTTTATAAACCATCAAAAGTTCTAATTTAGTAGGTAGGAAGCGAGTCTCTATCGGTCCTAATGGATTGAGGAAAGTCCGCCCACCGGTATACTACGCGTATACGACAGGAAACCCTTTCCTTAACCGGAAGTTCAGGCAACTGAAGGTCTATGCACAGAAATGACACGGCCGATGTATGGTGATGATGTCGCAAGGATGCAAAGCCTTGGCTTCGTAAAAAATCGAAGTTCGAATGCATTCGCGAGAGTGCAGAGATAACCGACGGAACAAGCGCACATCGGAAACGATGAAACAGCAAGACAGGGTTGGTGCAAGTTTCGCAAGAAACGCTTAGTCGAATGAGACACTGTTCGTCCGGCCTTCGCAAGAAGGTATCAGATCTTTGGCTCTGATTGCGGGAACAAACAAAAGGTGGCTTAACGCTCCCTACCTATTATACTCACAATGGCAAAAGAAAATTTAACATTGGAAGGAAAGCTCTTGAATATAGATAGAGTTGAGACAAGAGGAGATGTAGTCACCACGACACTCAGCGTGAGAGATCGCAGAAAAAGCAGGCAAGTAGACTTTTCTGGTATTATTCTACCTGATTCCGTTGGTAAAAGAGTACAGATATATGAAAGAGATGGAAGATGTGTTCGTATTGTAGATATAGGAAACAGGAGAACATATGTAAGTGATACAAAACAACAAGAAAGAAGACCAACAGAATACAGGGGAGAAGAAACAAGTGCTTGGGAGCATCATGGGCCAAATAGTGGACAGAGGTTATTCTAAAAATGGCTCAAGACAACAGAATTTCATTACCGTCCTCTGGTGGCGGATTAATGCGTTATGGAGAAGAGACAAACAGTCGTATAAAAATGTCTCCGGTAACAGTAATGGTAATTATCGCAGTAATTATTGTAGTTGCAATTATTATTAATATTAGTGGATTCTGAAATGAGTAGTGTACAAGCACCATCTAGAATGACTTCTGCTGATAAACACAAAGAAAGAAAAGATCGACTTCTAGAAATAGTAAATAGTAAAGGTCATACAAAAATAGTAGATTATCCATTAAGCTTTGGCATACATCGAGCTGTTGGTCCTTTTGAAGCAGCTATTTACATTAGTCCGATAGAAAAAAGAATAGTAGTTTCTGATGAAAGACATTTTGATGAAGCAACTGCATTAGCGCAGGAATTCGAAGCAAGAACACAAGAACAATATGAAGTATGTAAAAATTATGCTAATTAAACTCCTTCCATAACTTTCATATCAGGGCTTAAGATAGTAACTTTGTCTTCTGGAAAACGTAATCCTCTGTAAATTCTTTGTAAAAATTCTCTTCTGGCTTTGTCAAAGTAAAAATCCATAAATTGTTCTGGCCTGCTGAGTTTCAAAACTTTCCAGAATAAAGAATGCATACTCGGATAAGGATATTTCGTAAAGACAATGCTTCTGCACATGTCACCAGGAAAATCTACACCTCTTGAGCATCGAGTAGAATATAAAATAGGTATTTGGCCTTCTTTAAACATCTGCAGCAACTCCCCTTGTTTGTATTTTTCCTGTTGCTCTTCCAATTTCTCTCTGCTTTGAATAGAAGTCAAATTATATTGTTGTTTTTCTTCTTCACTTGGTAAGTCAGCATAGCTGTTGACATGTACTAGTACAGGCTTTTCTGCTACATCTAAGCATTTAGCTAAGGCTTTCAGATAATCTTCTCGAGTTAATCTACCGTCTTCAAATTCTTTGTATCTGAAGTTTCTTTCCAAGCGAGTAAATGTCTTCTTAGTTGTACCCATGTCTTTAGTTTCAGCTGTAATAGTCTTAAATTCCTTAATGCCAAAAACTGTTTCCAGAACTTTTCTGCTATGGATGGTGCCACTCATCAAGACAAACACTTTATTTTTCTCCAAAAATTCTTTGAACTTCTTCTCTAGATTGACATTAACCAGGAGAATACCTCTATGATTTTTCCTGTCGCGGTAATAAGTATAATAAGTATCTTCCTGGAGATGCTCAAAGTACTTGGCAATCATGAAATAAGGCTCTAGTTCTTCATATTCCAAGATCTTGTCATGCTGGAGTAAAGTGTTCAAAAGTTCCCATGCTTGTGAGTTCTTGAAAGGAAAAACTTTTTCTTGTTGCAAGAAAGATTCAAAAGTAGTTGATCTCAGGAATTTTTGAGCTTGATCACTAATATCCAATAAAGCTTCTTTGACTTCCTCATCTTTGCATTGTTGAATAAGAGGGTTAATTTTTGTAGCGAGAAGATCTAAATTGAATTTCTTTTCATTACTGAAGTTATCTAAAAATTCATCACATTCGTCAATGATTTCAACAGAGGTAGTTGGTTTTCTATCCATCGTTACTTCTATTTCATATTTTTTGCTGTTGAAAACTAAGACGTCAGCAGAAATATAACTCATGAATTGTGCATAATAAGTGCAGCCAGGTTTTCTCCTGAAATAGGCAAATTGTCTGTTTCTAAGTCCTTCATAATCAATTTGTTGCGCGTCTTTCAATCCATAGTCATTGCCAAACCAGTCTTTGTTAATAACAGGACTCCAAAAAGGACAGGCAGCTGCTACAGAAACTCTTCTAATGTCATCAATATTCTTAAAGTCCTCAACATCCACCATAGGATTTTCTTCTAGATATTTGTCCAGGAGTTGTAAATTTTCTTTTTTGATTTCAATAATACAAGGCAAAAGAGGATAATCAGCAGTATGTTGCGTATCATAGAGGCATTGGTGATTGTTTCTGCCAGTTAGAACTGTAATCTTGAGTTTTTCTCCAGTATCTTTTTGCAGGTACATTTTGTTGGTATAGTCTTGCTCATATTGCTTCTGTAAATATTTTACAGGAACAACCACTGAGGCTTTTCCCAATCGTCTTGCCAATTCCAATCCAATCAAACTCTTGCCACTGCCACATTTGCCATGCACAAAAATAATCTTATGACCCTCTTTGATAGCTTGTTCTATCTCATCAACTACACTTTCCTGAGTCTTCTTGTTAGAATAGACTAAAGGAGGTAATAATGTTCCATCAGAAGAATAAACGCCCCATCTCATGAACTAATTTGTTGAAAGAACCTATTTAAAGATTATGAGGGAGGATGAGAAATGAAATCCTATCATTTAATATATCCACCCTGCTGCAATCTCCATAAGGTTCTGTATTTACCCTTCTGACGAATAAGTTGTTCATGCGTTCCCAGTTGAATGATCTTTCCTTTGTCTAGAACAACAATCTTGTCTGCATGCATAATCGTAGACAACCTATGTGCAATAATAAGAACAGTTCTCCCTTTCATAAGTTGTTTCAGGTCTTGCTGAATGTCATGTTCCGTCTGTGAGTCTAAAGAAGAAGTCGCTTCATCCAAAATAAGTATTTTCTTATTCGCTAAGAGTGCTCTGGCCAAAGAAACACGTTGTTTTTCTCCTCCTGAGAGCTTGACTCCCCTTTCACCTACAATAGTCTGATCTTTATCTGGAAATTGAGCAATAGTTTTGTCTAGTTGAGCAAACCGAATTGCCTGCCAAACTTCTCTTTTCGAAGCACGAGAATTTGAAAAGGCAATATTATTGTAAATAGTATCATCAAACAAGACACATTCTTGAGGAACAATGCTTAATGCACTGCGTAAAGATTCTTGTTGCACATCCTTAATATTTTTTACATCAATAAAAATAGCTCCTTGATCAACATCATACAATCTATACAGTAATTTAATGACAGTAGACTTACCACTTCCAGAATGACCAATCAAAGCAACTTTCTCATGAGAATGAATAGTCAAATTAAAAGTATGCAAGACAGGAGATTTATAATAGCTAAAAGAAACATCCTTGAAAACAATTTGACCTTTACTAATGTTGAGCTTAGGTGCATGGAGTTTATCAACAATATCATTCGAAATGGTTCCATATTGGAAAAGATCATCAAAGTTAACTATAGATCTATGGAAATTGCCCATGCCATTCATAAAACCATACAGAGGCCCTAACAAGCTATTATAAGTAGTATAAACAAAGACAAGTGTACCTACAGTTATATCTCCTCGAAGAAAAGATTTGAAAGAGAGAAAGAGGAGAAAGAAAGTTCCTAAGCCGACAATAATATTTTGTCCAGCATAGGACCATTGATTATAGTTCCAAGTACGAAAAAAAGCATTTTTTGTTCTTGAAGCTAGGGTATGAAAGCGGGAAGTAATGCTGTTTTCCTTGCCAAAATATTTGATAGAGTCAACATTAGTAAAGACATCACTGATGTAAGCTTTTTCTGTATCTTCATGTACATTTGCTACTGATTGCTGGCGTCGTTGGTAATACTGAATAAAGGTGCTATAAGCGATAAATGCAGCCACAGTAAAGAAAATAACAAAAATAGTCCTTCTATCTACCGAAAAAAGAGCATAAGAAACTACCAGAAGTTCAAAAAGAAGAGGAGCAATATTAAAGACTAGAACATCAGTCATGTTTTCTACAGCACCGCCTCCGCGAATAATTCTGGAAATAAGAGAGCCGCTTTTATGGGTCGTATGAAATTTATGGGAAAGATAAACAAGATGCTTGAAAAAATGATGTTTAAGATCAAGAATCATATTAGATTCTACTTTATGTATAAAATAAAACTGAAGCCAATTCATAAGCGCTTTAATGAGAAGAGAAGCAAGATAAAAAGCAGCTACAAGAAACAGAAGATGAAGAAAAGCTGAAGAAGCAAGAGTCCCTTCTCCAAATTGTGTACTGCCATCAATGGCATATTTGAAGAGATAGCGTTCAAAAACATGAATAACAGAAATCATCAAAATAGCTAGCAAAGCAAGAACAAACAAAAAAGTATAAGGCTTTAGAAAAGACCAATAAATAGCAAGATTACGTCGAATGCTAATAGGTCTCCTCTTTGGTTTCTTTTTTATAGATATCATGCAACCTCTTCAAGCTAGAGCTGTTACTAAAAACAAAAAAGAAATGCAGCACCAACCAGAATAAAGGAAGTTAACGCATTTATATAATTTTCTCCGATACTAACGGAAGGTTTTTATAGCGTCAAACAGAAAGAAGGAATATGTTTCCAGGCATGAATCCCAAAATGGTGAAGGAAGCCATGAAAAAAATGGGAATTAAGCAAGAAGAAATAGAGGCAACTGAAGTTATTATCAAAACACCAACTAAAGACTTAGTCATTCGTAATCCTCAAGTATCAAAAGTAATTGCTATGGGTCAAGAGACGTTGCAAATTAGTGGCACCATTGAAGAAGTAGAAGCACAGAAATTCTCAGAAGAAGATGTAACTACAGTAGCAGAGCAAGCCAAAGTCTCAAAAGACAAAGCACGCGCAGCTTTGGAAAAATCTAGTGGTGACTTAGCTCAAGCAATCCTTAGCTTTCAGTAGATTTCCAAATAAAATTGAAATAATCACGATACATGGTTGCTAATTTATGATTTTTTACTTTTATAGAAGTAATTTTTTCATTTTCAGGAATATGTGTAATCACTGTGTCTTTAAAGAGAGTAATGCCTACAGGGATAACCGTTCGAGTGTATCTAATCTCTTGAAAACTTTGCAAGAATTGTTTTCCATAAATATCCAAAAAAACATCCTTCATCGAAAGAGGAGCAAGCAGTCGTAACTTAACGCCTTTTCTTTTCAATTGTTGATTATGCTGCATGAACAATAATTTAATTGCTGGAGATTCTGTTGTTTTTTGTTCATAGGCAAAAGCTTCATAATAATCCCCCCTCTTACTTTGTTTAAGGATGCTTCTAAAGATCATTTGAAATCCTCTAAATCCCTCAAATACTTCAGCAGTTGTTTGTTCTTCCGAAGAGCGTTTATACTGATGTAACGTCTTAACAATATGTTGTATCTCTTTCTTTTGAAGATCTAATTGCTTTTGTTTTTCATCTAATATCTCTGGGATCACTTCAGGATCAACTGCGCTAAAATGTTTTCTATTTCCCTTTAAGATGTAAGTTGCAAATCCTTTTTTGACCAAAGAATTCAGACAATAGTAGACAGTAGAGCTTTGCAATTGAGATTCTTTCGCAATAGGACTA
>JAUXTV010000043.1 GCA_030679025.1 Candidatus Woesearchaeota archaeon | reverse complement strand
GTAACGTCTTTTTCTATGCCTCGATATGCATTGCTTCCCAAGTTACTGTAAGTAAAAGGAATTCCTTTTTCTTTCATGGCTGCTGCCTTGGTACTCATAGGTCCTGGGAAAAACAAAGTCTTCCATTTGGCAAGTTCTTCTAAGATCTGTGCATCAGTGTATTCTGAGGCGTGCTCAGTGATCAAGTATTTAGCTAGACCTCGCATCGCAAAACTATGGGCACAGCCACAAGCTGCACCGCCTGCTTTTTGTCGATATTGGTCTGCTTGATCTGCTGTTATCTTGCCATTCGCTATAGCATCCTGAATCTGTTGTTCTATTCTTTGTTCATCTTCTTTTGTAAAGATAATAGATTTTGCTCCACAACAATATTCACAACTTATTTGTGATGTTATCCCGATATAACGGTCTAAATCTTTGCCTTGTAAGGTAAGAGATTCATCATAGCTCTTTAAGACTCTAATCGTTTGATCTGCTTTCTGCGGATCATTAGCGCTGACATCGTCGTAACTAATGCCTAATTCACTGCCATAGATAGCTGGTACTCCTGTAGGTGCTACAGATGCGGCAACTAAACTAATTCCAGTTGCCAAAGGTCTGCCTTCTGCAAGAGAAGCAATGCTCAATAACTGAAACTGATTAAAAATCATAATGAGAAATGCCGCAGCCGCTAAGAACAACAGTAATTTGGTGTTTACTGGTGTTGTTTCTTCTACTCTTTTATGATCTATATGTTTGTTTTCCTTATAGGAAACGGGCTTCATAGAGCAACAGCGAGAGGTCGCTGTTTCTTTTTCTTTCCTCTCTCGCTCTTGACTCTCTTGGTCAGCCGTATTCGATTCTTTTCTTTTTCTCATAGATGAAAACCTCCTGAAATGTTTGATTGGAGGAAAAGCTAGAACTATATATCACTTGTTTGTAAGACCGTCCAAGACCGAAAATTATTTTTTCTGCTAATCTTTTGTAGTTTGCTACGATTGAGTTCATTAAACATGGAGTGAAAAAACTACTTATAAGTGATTACAAAAAGAAAAGTTTATATAGAGAAGCTGTCTGCAAAAAAAGAATAATATAGAAGTAAAAAACATGACGGACACAAAAACACTACAAAATTATCAACTACAAGGAAATCCAGCTATTCCAGTTCCTATATTAGGAAATATGATCTATGATCAAGCATTAGGTGAAGAAGCAGTAGCTCGTCTGAATGAAGCATTTAGAGGAGTACAAGGTATAGAAGACAAAACACAATATGGCAAAGGAAATCCAGTCGCTAAGTCAAATACACTAAGAAATTTATTTTATCATAGTTTCTTAAGAGAATTGAGTGATCATCTTCATATACAAAGTCCCATAGAAATGGTTCGTCATTGGAACGCCTTGCTAGAACGAGATACAACTTATGCAGATTCTAATGCGATATCTGTCTTTCCAAATCCAGGTCCAAACGAAGAGTTGCGGATGGCGGTGTTAAGAGCGTTCGGCAAAACAGCAACCACTGTTCCTTTGTTAGTTATGGGGTTGAAGCCGGTAAAAAGCGATACAAGTTTAGGGGTTGCTCTTAAGCGAACAGATAGTACTGAAGTCAGAGAAGCTCCTTACTTAGCAAAAAGTGGAAGAGTCAAGTATGATCCCGCAACACATGATCTTGTGGCGGCAAAAGATGATGAAGAGGGAGTTCAGATATGGGTTCCAGAGGATCAATCAGGTCTCCGTAGGGCTTGTCGGGGCATGGGCGTCAACCTGAATTGCGGGGACGTGGGGCTCTTGAGTTCGTTTGTTGGCGGTCGGGCACCAATGATTCAAGTCCCGAAGGGCCGCGCCGAAGATTTGGACAAGCTCCTCCAAAATTTTAGAGAAGAAGATCTAAGATTAATTCAAAAAATGAGCGCTCGACGCGAAAAAGCACTACAATTCTATAGAACAGGACAATTCTAGTTCTGTTTTCTTTTTATTTTTTCTTGGATAAGAAGACGTTATACGTTTTGCCTTGTCGTTCTCTCTGGACTAAATTCATTCTGTCAAGCTGCAATAAGAGAGCGGAAACTTTAGCCTTGCTCCAGTCCAAGCGGAATCGTAGAGAGTCTTGAGTAATCTCTCCAGCTTTCTCAATCTCAGTAAGAATCTTTTTCTCATCTGGTGACAAGACTGTTTTAATAACTTTGAGATTATTCTCTTGTTCAGTTTGACTTTCTGTTGTTGCAGGAGAAGGTCCTTTAATGAGAAGCCATATTCCTAGTCCACAGACAAATGCCAAGAAAAGCGCGACAAGATTTAGATTACGCTGCTCAGGACTGGTAAAAGTCATGATGTGATCTCCCATGACTGTAGTGTGAGCTTGCTCTATACCTGAAGAAATAAAGACTGGTTTGAGCAGAAAGAGAAGACCAATGTAGAGGATCATCATGAAGATAAGAAGAAGACCTACTTTCGTTACTACGTCAAGCCTCTTTAATTTCTGAAGGAGTTGCATGGAAAAAACTGGCCTTTGAAACTTATTAAAGCTTTCTGATAATTTTTTGCGTCCTAGACCGTCTGAAGAACAAGGGATATATAACGCAGGATGCTGGTGGAAAACAAGAAAGTAACAAGAAACTAAGGAGGAGAAAATTATGTATGCCTACAAAAAGAAAATAAATATGTCTATATCTAAGGCAATAGAAAAAACAAAAGAAGAACTCAAGAAAGAAGGTTTTGGAGTCCTAACTCAAATAGATGTAAAAACAACGCTCAAAGAGAAGCTCAACATTGACAGAGAAGACTATGTTATTCTAGGAGCTTGTAATCCAACATTGGCGCATAAAGCATTGGAGCAGGAACAGGATTTAGGTTTGATGCTTCCTTGCAACGTCATTGTCTATGTGAAAGAAGGAAAAACCATAGTCGCGGCAATAAAGCCCACAGTGCAGATGGAGAAGATTGGTAATCCAAAATTAAATGAAATTGCAATGCAAGTGGAAGAAAAACTCAAGAGAGTTATTGATAGTGTGTAAATATGGCGAAAAATATTGAAGAAAAAATAATTACTGCGAGCGGAACACTTTCAGGAGTTACTAGTGTATTGGGGTCTTGGCAGATATGTCATAGTATCTGTCTCGGACTTATCGCTTTGTTAAGTGTCATAGGAATCACTATAGTTGGAATGCCTTTGTTATTCTTGACCAAGATTACTGTTCCTTTATGGAGTCTAGCCTTAGTCATACTTGTATTGACAGTGATATTATATCTGAAAAAGAAATGTATTTCCCTGAAGATGATAGTGTTCAACAGTGGTCTCTTGATTGCTGGCATTCCCTTTCAATCTTTGCAGAAATTTTCTTTATTTTTTTGGATCATAGGAGGCTTAGTTGCTTCTTTTGCAATTATAGGGTATTTACAAGAAAAATTACAAAGGAGAAAGAAAAAATATGAAAACAAATGAACTTATAATCTATGGGATTTTTGTTCTTGCTCTAGGATTTGTTATCTATTCTACTACAACAATACTCACCAAAGACAACCTAACAGAAACTGGGGGAAATAATCAGCAAGGAGTTGTTCAAGGTCAGCAGTATAAAACAATTACAAGAGGCACTACAGAATCCGGAGACGTAGAATTGGCCTTGACTCCTGAATGGAGAGAAGGAAAACTTTATATAAATCTCGCTGCTAACACTCATTCTGTAGATCTGAGTCAGTTCGATCTGCGACAGCAAACAAGTTTAAGCTATGGCAGTAAACAACTCAAACCTACGCAAGCGCCTAGTTTGTCAGGTCATCATAGCAATGGTCTAATAACTTTTGATATGCCTGAGAAGCAAAAGGAATTCACTATAGTTATGAATGGTATTCCTGCGATGC
>JAUXTV010000032.1 GCA_030679025.1 Candidatus Woesearchaeota archaeon | reverse complement strand
TAGTGGCCTGTAACGTTTAAAACGGAAGTATCATTGCACCCATGGAGGTTGCGATGAAACTGACCAAAAGCGAACGCATGGAACTTCAACAGCAGGCTGCAGCGAGGAACGCCCGAGCCGATTCGGCGCGCCATGCCCGGTTGATTCTGCTGCTGGCCGATGGGCTCACCTGGGCCCAGATTCGCACCAAGCTCGACTGCAGCGACAGCTACATTGATCGCTGGAGCAAGCGCTTTGCCTGCGACCGGCTGGCCGGGCTGTTTGCTCGCCACGCCGGGCGCGAACGCTACAAGGTGACTGATCGCCTGGAGGCGCGTGTGCTGGCGCGCACCACCAAACACAAGCCGGCTGACGGCTCCACACACTGGTCCTCGCGCAAACTGGCGGCTGAACTGGGCGGCGATATCTCGCACATGACGGTGGCCCGGATCTGGGCCAAGCACGGCATCAAGCCGCATTTACTGGAAGGCTATCTCACCTCCAACGATCCGGACTTTGAAACCAAGGCGGCTGATGTCATCGGGCTGTACATGAACCCACCTCAGAACGCCGTGGTGTTCAGTGTCGATGAGAAGACCGCGATTCAGGCGCTCGATCGTCTGGATCCGGTGCTGCCGCTGTCGCCCGGGCGTGCCGAGCGGCACGGCTTTGAGTATTTCCGCCACGGCACGCTCTCGCTGTACGCAGCCTTCAACACCAGGACCGGCGAAGTGATTGGCAAGACGGCTTCGCGGCATACCTCGGCTGAGTTCGTGGCGTTTCTCACCGACATTGTGGCCAACCAACCCAAGGGCAAAGAGATTCACGTCATTGCCGACAACCTCTCGGCCCACAAGACAAAGCATGTTGACGAATTCCTGGCTACTCATAGCAACGTTCATATGCACTTCACCCCGACCTATTCGTCCTGGCTTAACCAGGTGGAGTTGTGGTTTGCCAAGATCGAGCGCGATGTCATCTCCCGTGGCGTGTTCACGTCCTTGCCTGATCTGAAGCGAAAACTCATGCGCTATATCCGCCACTACAACCAACAGCCCAAACCCGTAAAGTGGAAATACTGCGATTTGTCACGGCGCATCACTCCCGATTCAATCGTTACAGTCCA
>JAUXTV010000024.1 GCA_030679025.1 Candidatus Woesearchaeota archaeon | reverse complement strand
TTATAAGTAGCATAATACTCTTGTATTTGTTTTTCTTCTTCAGCGTCCTGTGCACGCTTTATTGCAACATAATCAGGTTCTTGGAAGTTAAGAATGTCGATGCATTTCTCCTGTAAAGAAGCATCAACATCAGCTCTTTCTAAAATCTCTGCGTCAATCTTCATTCGTGTTTTACGACAGAGGATATATTCAGCCTTTGTAAGTGATTGTCCTTTGCTATTCACTTCAATAATAGTATTATCTGGCAGAGATGCAGAGCTTCCTAATGTTATTTCTAACTGATCAATCTGACGTTCGCGTTCTTCTAAAGAAAGCTCAAAATCATTTTCCTTTTCTTCTAGGTGTTTGAAGTTGTAAATAACTTCTGATCTTCAGTACTGCTATTTTCTTCATGGGCAAGAGAGAGTGATGGTTTGGCTGCATTAATTATCAGCAAAGAAAGAGCAAACAAGCTTAGCAATAAGAAAATAAATAGGTTTCTTTTCTTAATCTCAATCATCCCCCTAAATTTATTAAAATTGTGAGCTTAAACTCTTATTTATAGCTTCCTACACTACTCACAAGTAATAGACCCATAAATAGTGAACAGTTTTTCCTCAAAACAATTTTCAATAATCAAGAGTTATACTTTCTGGAGAAGAGATATATAAAATACCTTCAGGTATGGGTTTTTTATAATCCATAGTAATAAAAGCAAATGAAACAACGTAGTCTTCTAATTCTGGAATGTTCGGAATATTCAGAGTCGCGGTTGCTTGACCATTCGCATCTAAAGTGCCATAGGAATTAAAAAGACCTACTTTTTCAGGTATAACTAGAGATTCATGAAGAACACTTTGATTGGTGCTATTGAGAGGAATTATTCTTCCATCTTCCAAGACATAACCAGGTTCTGTACCTAAAGCCATCAAAAGAATATAAGGAGTAGAGATCGAGGCAGGATCAGTGATAGTGATATTAATAGAATGTCCAATTTCAGCATGATTTGAAAACTGTATTTCAGGAAGATAACTAACAAAAAGAGTTTCAGCACCACAACAAGGAAGAGGAAGCTCTAAGTTAAAAGAAAGACCATAGTCGGTAATAAATGTACCTGTCTGTTGATTCTGCATCTGAAAATTTGATCCGTTGACAAATAAAATTCCCAATTGATTACTTGGACGTTTTTCAAACAGTGCAACGACCACTTCATCTTGACTAGGAGCATTATGATACATTCTTTGTTGAGTGATTAAAGAAAGGGGAGAAGTATCAGAAGCAATAAGATCTCCAGCATTACTCCAGCAAAAAGCAGTTACACACTGCCAATTATTGCCATCATTATAAGTAAAGTTGCCGCCATCACTTTCTTCTGCATATCCTAAATCCATAACACCTGAAGCTTTGTTAGTGAGTTTAATTTCAGCACGATCAATAAGACCATCACCATTCATATCAATTGCCAATGGATTATCATCGCCTGCCGAGGTTGCATTTGCAATATACACAACATAGCGATTAGTTCCAAAATGCAGATAAGCTTTTCCAAGAACAGCGCCATTGGAGAGAGTAAAATCTTCATAGGTAAATTCTTGCGTGCCACTAGCCTCTTCATCAAAACTTAAAGTATGAGCAGAGATGTCTATAGAATTATAACGAAGAACTTGTGAAATTGCATTTGTAGTGTCCCCTGCAGAATCATTCAAACTAGAGAGAATAAAATAATCTAAAATACCAATGTTAAATAGATTTTCTGTTCGTTGTACATCCTCGGAAGTCATAGACTCACTAAAGTTCGCCTCTATAAAAACAAGATCTTTATCAGTATCTCCATATTTGAATGTGCTGCCTTCATTAGTTAGATAAGAGATTTGATAGAATGTATCATAACGATTAGTAAACTCTAAGGTATATTCATCATTGCCTCGCGGTTCTAATTCAAAAGATCCGCCATAAGAAGCATAAGATATCCCGCAATAAGGAAGAGGAATATGAGTACAGGTACGAGGAATAGTTTCTTCACAAACATCTGTAGTGCAAGCATTGTTATCATCACAATCAGCGTCTGAAGAACATTGATCTGGTGGTTGTCTTTGGCAAACACTATTCAAGCAAATTTGATCATCTGGACAGACATTGCCGCAAGCCCCGCAATTATTTCTATCTCTTTCAAAGTCTACGCGATTTCCTTTACAACAGGAATCTAAAGCGCAAGTTTCTCCAGTACTGCACCAATAATCACCGCATACTGTAAGAAAACATGCTGGCGGATTATATGCTCGACAATCATGCCCAGCTTGACAGTCACAATCTAGACTACAACGCAAACAACTTTCACTTATTTCACAAGTACTGTCTCCACAATAAAATAAACTAAAAGTAACCATATCTCCACTACCAGCTTTTCCACCCTCATTAAGAGTTATATTATCGATAAATATTCTTGATCCATCTTGCAGAACAAACGACTGACTATCAATCATTTGCGGAGTTATTTGTGTATTAATTCTAAAAGTAACAGTAGCGGGAGTTGAGTCTTC
>JAUXTV010000015.1 GCA_030679025.1 Candidatus Woesearchaeota archaeon | reverse complement strand
ATATACTTCTATCATTGGGAGCTCTATAGTATTCTCTTCATTGACGAAGACACAATGCGGCAAATCATAGGATGAGCATTCCAATATTTTCTGAGCACTTAATTTTTCAATGAGAAAATCTACGGCAATCTTTCCCACATTACCAACTCCAGGCAATCCTTCAATCAGAATTGGATTCTTGAATGTAACATTGGCAACTTTCTTAATATCCCAAGTCATATCTCCATTAGAATTAAGTATTTTTATAAAGCTTTGGTTTGTTCAGCAGATTGTTTCGCTATTCTTCTATATTTTCCCCATTTATCTTCAATACTGAACTTAGCTGGTTTTGAAGAAAGACAAGGAGTTTTACATTGAGTACAAGTAGTTTGAGTAGTGTATTGCTTACATTTGGTGCAGCAAAGAATTTCTGTTTTCATTTCTTATATATACTTCCTTCGCCACCTTCTTTTTGCATGGTTTTTACCAAGAATTCTCCAATATCTCGCAAAGCAATGTCTCCAGACTTATAATCTCCAGCTTTAAGTGTCATGCTATATCGCGGAGCTCCTAAATACTTGAATACGGGCTCATGTTTTTTTGTTTTTGCATAGTCTTTGGTTTTTTTGATTACTTGTTTAATTATATCAACACCATTCGATGCCCTGCTTTTTAATTCCACAGTTGCAGATACTTCTACTTCTGCTGGCTTCATTCTTGTTTGAATGAGTTCTGTAATTTTTTTTGCAAGATTAGCATCAACACCGGCATTTACCAATATTTTTTCTCCCTGCACTAAGGATTCATTGAACGCTGCATTGAGAGAACCAAATGTTTTGATGAGTTTTTCTCCAATTTGCTTATGGAGGGCTTCTAGAGTTGTTTTATTCTGTTGAGCAACATACTCTAATAATTTTTCTGCTTTTTGTTCTAGCTTAATTTCTGTACTTTTTGCTATCTGCATAGAAACAGTTACTCGACGCAACGATAAGTCTAATTGATTTCTTTCTCTATTGACTCTGAGGATTTTACAAACAATCTTTTTTCCTTCAGCAACGAAGTCACGAATAGTTCTGATTCTTCCAGGAGCAATTTCAGAAATGTGCACAATTCCTTCACGATCTTTATACTCGTCTAAAACTACAAACACAGAATTCGGAAGAATTTTTTTGACTGTACAGAGAACGATTTCTCCTTCTTCAGGGAAATTTTCTTTCTTATAGAGCATTTAGCTTAATACCTCGAGAATTCTCGCCTTGATACGTCCCTTTCCGCCTGTGGATTCAGTGATTATCTTTTCACAGACTAAGCATTTTACATGGCAAGCAGGCTTTCCAAAGATAATTTGCTCGTTCTTGCATTTAGGGCAACGTACCTTAATGAATCGGCTTTTTGGTTCGAGGATTATTTCACTCATGATATCTAGAGCTTCCATTTTTGATTTATAAAGCTATCTGAGACCCTTGATACAGGACGACGTAAGGTTTATATAGTTCTTTAAAGACAAGAAATCTAATGCAGAAAGTAAAAATAGAGACTAGGGAAAAAACAGACTTATTTACACGATTAACTACTTACTTAACAATAGCTTTGGGAATGCTTACGGGGTTTATTCTCTTTGTTTCTTATGACAATCCTAGTTTGACAGGTTATTCTGTCTTTAGCACTACCTATGGATCTGCATCTCCTTTCATTATTATTGCACTATTAGCAGTCATTGTTTTCTTATATTTACGAGTTACTAGGAAGTAATCTTTATGGCTGGGGCAAAGGGCGGCTATGCATCACAATTTGATTCTAAGTATAGAGAAGGCTCAACTAAAAAATGGTTTAAACGTGATACTACAGCTAATTACGAACAACTAAGTCGCGAATTGAAGGCTATAGGTCATAGAGCAGATGCTGAAGACATGATGGAAACTGTTCAAGAACTTGGCGAGCTTCGTGTTCGAAGTGCTGCATTTGATCAACGACGCCAGGATTATATGACTCGTGCAGCTTATACTACCTTGGACAAAGCTATTACTGCTTACAGGGCTGGCAAAATCAAAGAAAAACACCTTAATGATATTTTTTATCGCACCCAACATCAACTCACCGATGCCTTACATGCACTTACTCCTAAAGAATTTAAGAAGGTACCTTCCCATAATTTACGTTTGACTGATATTGTTACCAAAGAACTAGCAAAAAAAGCAGCTGCTATTCTTTTGTTTGCTTTAGGAGTTTTCTCTTTAGATCAGAGTCGTGTTACAGGCATGGCTGTTGGCAGTGTAAGCGCAAGCTCAGATTATTATTCTTTGTTTGGCTTTTTATTATTAGGACTAGCAGTCTTTATTTTATATAGAAAGCATTAATCTTTTTTATTATTCTTTAGCAACGATTTCAAATTTCTTAGCTCTGAAACCTTTACGTTGGACTGACATCTTATTACACTTTTCACATTTGTATCTGAAATCTCCTTTCTTAGAACCTTTCTTACCATACATCTTCCAGCTAGAGAGAGCACCACGAGAAGATTTACCTTTGTTTCCTGCTCCTCTTTCTAAACCGCGTAATCTACGACGCTGGAGAGAACCTTTTTTCAACGCAGAACGATCACGCTTCTTCGCAACACTAACAGTATGATCTGTATGCTTCTTACACTTTCTGCAAAATCTATTGACTTTCTTAGGGATTTTCAAGTTTTATTTCCTCTGCTCTCTTTTTGTCGATCAGGACGTCGGCTGCCTTGTTGGGAAGGATTGCTGTATCTTCCTCGTCAAAGGGACCGTAAGTGTTCATGTCATTTGCCACGAATTTCGGCACGGCATGCATAAATCGCACTACTTTAGTGTCACTCTGTTTTGTGTCGTCAAGGAAATCCCTTTTTATGCTTTTTGGTTGCTCTCCTGGTGTCGGAAGACGTTTTTCAATGACGTTTTGGACTATGCTCTCCCTATAATTATTTAAAGTGTTGACTACATCCAAGAATAAAGGACGCTCTTCTGTTAACAGTGCTGATGGAATTTCCTTGTCAGCGATCCTGGATGCAAACATAGCTAATTGAATAATTTTATATTCCCTCTTTTCATAGAGTTCTTTGATTAGTTTTTTGATATTTCCTACCTGTTTGATAGTGCTCTCTGCTTCTGCACTAAAAATAGACTCTTTCCCCTTTTGGGATTCTGCTATAGCTTCCTTTTCCTTTAGATACGCAACTACACTTCTAAAGAAATCCTTGTCAATTTTCTGCAATTCTTGAGCATATTTCTCTTTTCTTAGAATATCATACAATTTCTCATAAGTAATAACTTCATCCATAGCTTTTTTCTTGTTTAGTATTACTTAAAGATTATGGAAGTCTATTTTCTATGTTGGGTGTATCTCTTTTTTGCTTTGGCCAGGGACTTTCTATAGAAATAGTATCTTTCTCATCCATTAACCACTTCTTTATTGATTTCATTTTTTT
>JAUXTV010000007.1 GCA_030679025.1 Candidatus Woesearchaeota archaeon | reverse complement strand
AGAACCTTTGTATCTTTTGTTTTTGGCCATGTTCTTACATCAGCATACTCTCTCTTCGCTCTTACATGATGCCAATACTGCATACTTCCCCTGTGGGGCTTGTGTATTGTGTTAGATCCACCCATTGTTCACTCATTTGACATTTTATGCAACATACTTCATAATTAAGCTCTTTACTGCTCCTTATGAAGCAGCAGACCTATAGACGTCTGGTCTGCACTCGCCTACAGAATAAGCGGCTGTATTAAATGCACTGAATTAATGCATTTTGATTAGTTCCTTCAGAAATCGATGTTTATTTATAAAACTTTCGTTAAGGCTGGGAAGAAGGGCTGCCTACTTATCCTAAAAAAGAAATCATATTTATAAATTAATTGTATCATTTAATTTGAATATCGGTGAAAAAATGAAAATTTCTCTTGAAAAAATATTAACGTTAACAGCTTCCGAATACTGCGGTATCGTCGGTAAAAAGTTAAAAGATTATTCTGCTGTTGGTGTCATGCACGATTCTCCGTTTGGTTATTACAAAATCAAAGGTGAAGAAAAAAAAGAAGTTCTTGTTGAAGTCCCTGAAAGAACAGAGGTTATTGTAAATTATCAAATGCTGTACAATGGCTATTGCATTGGCACTGCATTGATTCCTAAAAAGAAAAAATGAATGCAAACGTTTAAATATTTTCATAGGTATTAATACAAGAATATGGCAGAGAAAAAAGGAATACTACCGGCAGCTGCAATGGAAAAGCTATTGAAGAAAGCAGGAGCCGCAAGAGTTTCCAACGACGCTAAAGAAAAAATGCGTGAAGTTCTCGAGGAAGTTGCCGACGAAATAGGCCAAAGGGCAGTTAGATTGTCCAAGCATGCGGGAAGAAAAACAGTTAAGGGCACAGACGTTTACGAAGCTTCTAAGTAATTTTTTAAAATCTTTTTATAAAAATTAATTAACTAATATAGCAGGCTTTCCTGGCATTGCCTGTCTTGCTTTGTTTTCTTTGGAATTTTCTGCAAGAACAACTTCTACGCCAGTTTCAAACTCTTCCAAGAATAATGATGATGCGTCTGATAATGTTGCAAACTCTTCTTCTTTCCCGATTAGTATCAATGGTAATTTGGATGGATCTTTCATTACAGACAATGCCATGTTGCTTGCATCCTTTCCTCGTTCAGCAAGTTCAGGCGATTTCATTAACGATTTTATCAGAACGCCAACATCTCTCGTTACTGCCAGTTCTTTTTTCAGTATTGACATTGCTTCGTGTTTCCAGTTCTCGGCAACAAACAGTGTAATTTTCGAGGGCTTTTCGATTTTTGCTAACCGTAATACTTCTCGAACATCTTCAACGCATTTGGCAACCATGCTTTCAGAAGCGATTATTTTCAAATTAATATTTTCCTCTGCAACATTCGGCCAGCTTGAAGCTGACACTAAACCTTTTTCAGATAAGCACCATATTTCTTCTGCAGTGAACGGAGTCAGTGGACACATTAATCTCGCCCATGCATTGACATATTTTCTTGCAGTGTCCTTGTTATTGCCTTTTCTTCTAATGTACCATCTTATTGAATCCTGCATTTCGAAATAAATTAAATTTACAACCTCTCTGAATTCAAATTTTTCCATTAAGTCAGAACATTTTCTAATTGTATCATTTAATTTAGATTCAAGCCAGTCATCTATCCTGCTTCTATTAGTTCCCTTTAAAGAAAGCAGCTCGGAACATTGCGTTGAAACTTTTGACAGTATTGTCTTGTAATTCAAAACCAAATCCGGATCCCATACAATATCAGTGTGCGGATTTCCAACATGCGAATAATATAATCTCAGGCTGTCTACGCCGTATTTGGAAATAATATCTCCTATTGGCTCTGCTCCGCCCTTGCTTTTGGATATTTTCGAGCCTTTGCCTGTAATCCACCAGTTAACAAAAATTCCTTTAGGCCAGTGCTTCTCGTGAAGTACTGCAACATGATTCATTAAAAATACCGGGAAATGTACGGTTTGGTGTTCCTTGCCGCCAAGATTAATGTCTAACGGATACCAGTATTCAAAATCGTCTTTAATTCTTTTAAGTAAACTCTCTTCAAGTTTGGTTGATTTGGAAACTTCTTTTATGTCTCCTTTGGCTAAAAACACGTAATCGAAAAATCTTTCATTTAATTGCTCGGATTTTATTGTGCCGTCATTGACATATTTAGAGACTATATAGTAAACAGGATACAAAGTGCTATCGCTTATCGGTTCAACTATCCATTTCTCGTCAAACGGCAGTTTAGTTCCTAGCCAGCTGCCTAATCTGGTACAT
>JAUXTV010000004.1 GCA_030679025.1 Candidatus Woesearchaeota archaeon | reverse complement strand
AAGTTGCAGAAGTATCTGTTAAATCTTTAAGAGTGAGAGTGTAATCTGTTCCTGCTACAGTTACAGAGACTGCTCCTCCCTTCATAATAAGTCTGCTGCTGCCTTCTTCAGTCAAAGCACCAAGAGATGAAACCGATCCTGCAGTAACTAAAATAGTTGCTACTGGAGGTTTGAAATCAGGATTGACAAAAGGACTAGAGCCGCGTGGAGGCTTTTTAACTATAGTAAAGGTGCTGTTGGCAGTGTCATTCAAAAACGCATTATCATCTCGAGCGAAACAAGCTATTGTGTAATCACCAAGTTCTCTAGTGTTAGTAAATTCTACAGTGAAGTCAGTTGCTACAGCTGCTCTTGTTGTACTGGAATCTAAAGAATCAAAGGTACTTTGACCAGGCAATTGAATGGAAACATTTGTGTCATTGAAACTGATGCCAGTATATGCAGACGATCGAGTACAGACAATTTTGACCTTGTCAGTAGCACCAAAAGTAGTCTTTTCATTGTTGTTAGTATCCAGGAATTTGATCGTAACCAAAGGACCTGATACATAGAATGTAAAGCTCTGGTCAGTGTCTGAGACAGATTCATTGATGTTTCCATCGCCTGTCAAGTTCCATACTTCGAATGTGATGTTGAGCGTGTTTGCGGTAGTGCTCAATACTGAGGCATTCAAATTGGCGAAGCTGAAATTAAGGACTACTTCCACCATAAATGTAGTGTTGCCGACATCGCCACCATCAACAGCGACTAAAGGAGAAGTATCATTGAAACCTAGCACAATCTGTTGATTGCTATTTCCTATGACAGCGACTGTGATATTGACTATATCAGCATCATCTGCACTGTCTCCCTCAATAGCGGTGAGGTTAGTAATGTTGAAAGTGATAGGAATAGAAAGGACTGTGTCACTGACGACAAAACTAGTACCATTGACAGACGTAAATGTTGCGTCAGTAATTGCAAAATGACTTGCTGAGACAGAAGAGAGAGAATTATAAACAAAAAATACTACTAATAATCCTAACAACCAATGCCTCTTTTCTAACATAGAGGTTCTCACAACACTCTTTATATATAAAGGTTTTGGATGACGCGTAGGAAAAAATGGATAGAATAAGGAAATATTTATAAGAGGATATTTTTTGATTATGAGTATGGAAGAAGCTGATGCGAGGCAAGAGTATGATGGTGAAGGATTTGGCAATTTTTTACGAGAATTTGTAAAAAAAGATATAACTAATATGCCACTAACAGGTTTAGTACAAACAATTGTAAATTTAGAGTTAGTAAAAAATACATCAACGCATCCATTAGCTAAGGTAATGAGAGGAAGTGATCCTGATTACGAAAGTCATGCTGCAATATTACAGAGAACATTAGGGTTATTATATGCTGAAGTAGAAAGGCGAGAAAAAGGATTCTAAAAATATAAGTGCAGGGAGAAGGATTTGAACCTTCGAAGGCACTGAGCCAATAGCTCTTGAGGCTATCCCGTTTGACCGCTCCGGCATCCCTGCGTAAAAAAGAGGGAAAAAACAAGCTTTAAGTAGTTTTCGAGATCAAGAAAAAAGAGAATCATGGTAAAGATCAGAAAACCTGTCAAGAAAGTCCTGTATGGCGAAGAAGAAAGAAAATTCTACTGGTCAGAAGGCGATGTCCATATACAAAGTGGAGTCATCAAAGAAAAAGATCTAAAAAACAGCAAAGTAAAGACACATCTAGGCAAGGAATTAATCTGTATGCCTGCAAATTTCATTGATCAAACAGAAAGGATTGAACGGGGTCCTGCAGTTATTCGTCTCAAAGATATAGGAATAATTCTAGGTAACATCCCACTCGATGCAAAAACAAAAGTTTTAGATGCAGGCGCTGGCTGTGGTATGTTAGCTGCATTTCTCGCGCGCACAAGTAAAAATGTAACCAGTTATGAAAACAATGAAGTGCATTTGGAGATTGCAAAAAGAAATATGCAGTTGCTCGGAGTAAAATATAAGCTCAAGAAAAAAGATATTTATGAAGGCATTGAAGAAAAAAACTTAGATGTAATTACTTTAGATTTGCCAGAACCTTGGCGTGTTTTGCCCCATATAGAAACAACTTTGAAAGTCGGTGGAAGTATAGTTGCATTCCTCCCACATATTTCGCAAGTAGAACACTTAGTCACAGAAGCAAAAGGAAAATGTATTGTAGTAAAAGTATGTGAAGTGATTGAACGTGAATGGATTGTCGATCCTCCAAAGTTGCGTCCTAACCATCAAGGATTGATGCATACAGCATTTTTAGTGTTCTTGAGAAGGTATTAACATGAGTTACAGTAAGACTTTGGCAAAGGGAATGATTATTTTTATGATAGCCATGGTGCTGACAAAAATATTAGCATATGGATATAAAATTATTGTTTCTCGTTGGCTGGGGGCAAATGATTTTGGATTATTTGCATTAGCACTGGCAATTATATCCTTGATAGCATCAATTATGATCAGTGGCATTCAATTAGCATTGAGTAGATATATCGCATATCATCGAGGAAAAAAAGATCCTGAAAAAGTTAAAAGGATTATTGCAGCTACATTGCAAACGATAATTATAACAAACATACTTGCCGGTATTTGTTTCTGGATATTTGCAGAAAATATTGCCTTATTCTTTCATCATCCTGAAATAGCTTCGCTCTTGAAAATATTTGCTTTTTTAATGCCTTTCTATAGTACCATGTTAACTTTGCAGAAAATATTTGAAGGATTTCAACGCATCGAATTGAGTACTGCAACAGATTTAGTGCTTAATGGAGCACGTATATTGCTTGTAGGAGCCATACTATTAACTGGAATGACTATCGAAGGAGTTTCTATTACTTATGTAATCGCAACTATATTTACTACAATAATTTTCTGGATCATTTGTGAAAAATCACTTACTGCATTCACAAAAAATATGTTTGCGAGCAATGCGAAAGAGATACAAAATATAGTCTCAGTTTCCTGGCCTTTGATGATCTCTATAATTGTGCATATTATCATGACGTGGAGTGATACTTTACTTTTAGGCTTTTTCAGAACTGCAAGTGAAGTAGGTATTTACAACATAGCAACACCAACAGCAAATTTGTTGACAGTGCCAGCGGTTGCATTAACAACTGTGTTTATGCCTCTGATGAGTACGCTCTTTGCAAAAAAAGAGACGCAGCAAATGATGAATCTCTATAGAACTGCAACACGTTGGACATTTCTGATTGCGCTACCTATAATTTTTGCAATAATTTTATTTCCTGAACGCATCATTAATAGTAGTGCTGGAATTGGATATATAGAAGGAGCATCAGTCTTAGTATTATTAGGTCTAGGAGTATTCATCAATGCTATAGCAACGCCGGCAAATATGATTTTATTAGCAATGGATAAAACAAAATTTATGATGAAGAATTCTATTGTTGCATGTATAGCTAGTTTAGGGCTAAACTTTTATCTTATTCCTAAGTTTGGAATTCTTG
>JAUXTV010000228.1 GCA_030679025.1 Candidatus Woesearchaeota archaeon | reverse complement strand
CCATGATTATTCTCCTGAATGTTTAAGTGTGCTGAATACTAGGTCTTGGTGCCTTACAAGAGGATTTGATTTCGTGTTAGCACACCACGCTACGGTTCCTCCACCAGCATCTGAAAACTGTGCTAGAAAACGTTCTGCCCAGCCGCCGTTGAATGCAATCTGTGTGTCCGCTGCTAATATTTCACCTTGTATGGTGTCGATTACGAATTGCCTTCGAAGGTAAGTGTCTTTTGTGTCTCCAATACGCTTCAAATTTACGCGATAGAGACTTTGCGGAGACACATTGTCCTCTCTAACTATTTGTCCATTTTGCTTGGAATATCTAGTCACCTTTCCATTTGTCGGAAAATCTTCAGAAAATTGATATTTACCCTCTTTAACCCAGTAATCGCCGTAATCATCCATAAACCCCTCCACCCCATGCGCCACCCGATACACTTTTAACCCAGCCTCAGCCGCACACATCTGCTTGAGCTTATAACGCCCATAAACAGCATCTGCCGTGGGAATAAGCAAAGCTGCCAATAACACAAGACCTTTAACCCAAACAGGCTTGGCTTTGGCAATGGCTACAACGGTTAAAACAAAATATAACCCCAGCAAAAACAACACCGCTAATCCACCCATTACGCACTCCTTTTCCAAAATGTATCATTTGTAGCTTTTAATAACAGCCTGTCTGTTCTTATTCCACCATCAATGTTGTCATTACCATCACCACCAAAGGCGTAGTCTTGGCCTTTAAGTAAGTGGTCAGCATGAGCTAACCCCTTTGGTTCTTCTTTGGTTCCTTTAAAATCATTAAACCCATCATGCGGCTACGCTCCATTCGTTATCATTTGCTGCTGGTTTATTCACACTATCGTATGTTTTACTTTGGTTGAATTTGCTAATATGTAATCCATGGATTACAATATCGGCATGTTGATGATAGAGCGTACCGATGATTTTGATGCTTGGCTTGTTGCGTTTAAAGACCGCGTTGCACAAAAGCAGATTTTGGCTAGGCTCGATAGATTGGCGGATGGGCATTGGGGTGATTGCAAATCGTTTGATGACATCATTGAACTGCGTTTTCACTTGAGTGCGGGTTATCGCATTTATTGTTGGCAAGAAGCAGATGTTGTCGTGTTGCTGTTGTGTGGAGGTAATAAATCGAGTCAAAAACGCGATATTACCAAAGCTAAAAAGATGATAGCTTTGTTGAAAGGATAAAAGATGAATCACGATGCGATTAAAAAATTGGGTATTAAGCGCTTTGATAGCGCGGAGTATCTGCAAGACGAGCAAGATGTTGCTTTGTATTTTCAGGCATGTATTGATGAAGCTGGTAACGACCCGGCTTTTATTGCCAAAAGCTTGGGTGTCATTGCGCGCGCGCGCGGCATGACGCAATTGGCCAAAGAAACTGGGCTTAGCCGCGAGGGCTTGTATAAAGCACTTTCTGGCGAGGGTAACCCTGAATTTAGTACTATATGGAAAGTGATTAACGCGCTGGGGCTTAAACTGCACACCCAAACTATTTAGTTTTCTTGGTACATCACCAACAATGATGTCATCGCCCGCACCTCCCATGAGGTAGTCTGCGCCGTAGCCACTAACTAAAGTATCGTCTTCAGCCCGCGTAGATACCGTTAGCCGTGTCAATGCTATTTTCTGAATCTCTTCAATGCTGGCCTGCTTTAGGTTTGTTATGTTGCTTGACTTTCGTATCCTTGAGGATACAATCAACCTATGATTGAAGTGATTAAAAGTAGCCAGTTCAGCACATGGTTGGATTCTGTAGATAGCAGTGTAAAAGTACGTGTGCTGGCAAGGCTTTCGCGGGTTTAGTGTGGCAACTTTGGTGACCATTGCAGCGTGGGTGATGGCATCAGCGAGCTGAGATTGTTTTTTGGGGCGGGCTATCGGGTTTATTACACGCAGAACGGTAATCAAGTGGTGGTTGTGTTGTGTGCGGGCGACAAATCTACGCAAGCCAAGGATATTCAACTTGCTAAACAAATTGCATTGGAATGGAGATAAATCATGAAAACTAGTTTTAGTAAATTTGATGTAGCTGAACATTTGAGAACACCTGAAGAAATGGCGTTGTACTTGGATGCTTGCTTTGAAGAAAGTGATGGCGATGCGGCTTTTATTGCTAAGGCTTTGGGGGATATTGCCCGTGCACAAGGCATGACGCAAGTGGCTAAAAATGCGGGTTTGAGCCGCGAGAGTTTGTACAAATCGCTTTCGGGTGAGCGTGTACCTGACTTTTCTACTATTTTGAAAGTGACTAAAGCACTGGGGCTTAAACTGCATACTCAAGCTATTTAGTTTTATCGGTACACCGCCATCTAAATCATCATTACCGTGATATTGCGCTGGTACACCGTCTTTATCCCTGGCAAGCTTGTGAATAACAATAAGACCACGTTCTATCTCTTTATCACTCATATTTCCGCCTTATCTGAATCAC
>JAUXTV010000227.1 GCA_030679025.1 Candidatus Woesearchaeota archaeon | reverse complement strand
TGATAATGAAAAACAGGTTTAAGTTCGTGACAATGGGATACAGCTACAGGGCAACTGAATTAGAAGCTGCTTTAGGTTTAGGCCAGATAGAACTGCATGAAGGGTTTGACAAAAAAAGAAAAGAAAATGCAGATTATTTATTGAACGGTCTAAAGAAATGGTCATTCCACATACAGCTGCCAACAGTAATGCCAGACACCGAACATGGATTCATGATGTTTCCAATAGTTGTTAACAGTAACAAATTCACAAGAGATGAATTAACTTCATTCTTGGAAGAAAATAAAATTGAAACAAGGTATATGCTGCCTTTACTGAACCAGCCTTATTACATTAAACTTTTCGGGAACTTAGAACCGCAATATCCGGTAGCTAAAAAGATCAACGATAACGGGTTCTATATTGCAAGCCACAGAAGCCTGACAAAAGAACAGATGGATTACATGATTTCAAAGTTTGACGAATTTCTTAGCAAGATAAAATAAGTTTTGCAACCTCTTCATTGTGCAAAGAAGAAAATCTTTTAGGAAGAGAAGAATATTTTAATTTGGCCCTTTGAGCAAATTCCTGACAGTCTAATAAATAGTCCATGTTCAAAAAAGAGTTATTGGATATTCTTTTACCTATTCCTAATTTCTCCACGCCCTTGCAGACCGTTTCATCATCAATAAAACCGTCCCTTGCTGTGATTATAATCGGTACTTTTCCTGATATTGATTCTGCTACCGTTGTATAGCCTGCCTTGCAGACAACCAAATCAGAAGCAGCAATAACATCCTGATAATTCATTGTTTCTGGTATTTTAATTGCATTCGGCAAAACAGAAGATACTATCTAGACATTTTTAGGCAGATGCTCTTTCCTGAATTCAGGCAGATGTTCCATTGATAATCCCATTGAACCGAATATAACAAAATCTTCTGCAGACAAACCTAAAAGCTTTCTTGTTTCCTCTTTTGATTTTTCTACTTTCCTGCAAACTAATCCGGTCTTAACCTGTGACGGCATGCACATCTTGTTCTGTTCAAACGGCAACACAATTGATTTAGCAGCCAGCTGGTAACATTCTTTTATTTTTTCAACCAAAGGGTCGGTTTTCCCGAACAAATCTGAATAAATGCAGTGCCAAGTAAAATTCGAAACTGCCACTGAAGGAATGTTTAGTTCGTCAGCAACCAAAAACGGCTGCGGGGAAACATCAGAGACTACTAAATCTATATTATTACCCTTGCAGAATCTTTTTTCGTCTGAAATGAAATTGTCCCACAAGGCAATCCATTCTTTTAATTTCTGGTAAGTTTTTTCCTCGTCTGTCTCGAAACTTGAATCCTTGTTTAAAACACCAAAATCATTCCGTTTAGGAGTTACATAAACTGATTTGGAAAATGAATTTGCGATTAACCTATTCCCGGAAAAATTTCTTGCAAAAACCTTGACACCGGGAATTTTAACAAGCTCCTTGATTATTGCAATGTCCCTTGACACATGGCCAAGGCCGTGATCACTAGAATAAAACCTGATGTTCACCATATTTTTATTTCTTCATGCTATTTAAATCTGATTCTACCATCATTCTAACCAATTCCTTGAATTTAACCTTTGGCTGCCAGCCTAAAACCCTTCTTGCCTTTGATGCATCACCGCAAAGCAAATCTACTTCAGCAGGACGATAGTATCTTGGATCAATATCAATGTGCTTGGCTGGATCCAATTCTAACAAGTCAAATGTTTCATCAACAAACTCCTTAACGGTATGAGTCTCGCCAGTTGCAATTATGTAATCGTCAGGCTCATCATGCTGCATCATCATCCACATAGCTTCAACATATTCTTTTGCATAACCCCAGTCTCTTTTTGCGTCCAAGTTTCCCAAGAATAATTTGTCCTGGTTACCCAACTTGATATTTACCGCGCCTCTAGTAATTTTTCTTGTAACGAAAGTTTCGCCCCTTCTTGGAGATTCATGATTGAACAATATCCCGCTGCAAATAAACATGTTATAACTTTCACGATAATTTTTTGCAATGTAATGACCGAACACTTTTGAAACACCATAAGGACTTCTCGGATTAAAAGGCGTTGTTTCTGTCTGAGGCGTTTCAACAACTCTGCCAAACATTTCACTGCTTGATGCCTGATAGAATTTTGTTTTAACTCCAGTATCCCTGATTGCTTCCAAAAGCCTTAATGTTCCTAGCGCATTAACATCATTTGTATATTCAGGAATATCGAAACTTACCCTGACATGACTTTGTGCTGCCAAATTATAAATTTCGTCAGGCTTTACTGTCCTGATTAATTTGTTAATTGAACTGTTATCATGCATATCAGAATGAATCAAATGCAAATTATTTTG
>JAUXTV010000223.1 GCA_030679025.1 Candidatus Woesearchaeota archaeon | reverse complement strand
CTGTAGTTCCTGATTTAGTGAAGAATAAGGCAGTCATGCTGCAGCACAAATATTATGGATGGTTGGTGTTGGGAGTAAATCTTTTGTTAGTATTAGTAACAGGAGCGATAGTGCAAGATTTCTTCGGAGCATTCGTAATGGTTTTTTTAATAAGGTTATTTTGCACACATCATCTAACTTGGTTCATCAACTCTTGGGCGCACATGTTCGGATCAAAACCCTATTCAGAAGAGCATTCTGCAGTCAATAACGAGCTAGTAGCAGTATTCACCTTCGGCGAAGGATATCACAATTATCACCACACTTTTCCTTCAGATTATAGAAATGGAGTCAGATGGTATCAGTATGATCCAACAAAAGTACTTATCTGGTGTCTGTCAAAAGTAGGAATAACAAAAAATCTCAAGAAAGTAGAATTTCCCTTGATAAAAAGAAAATTAATTTTGGAAGATGAACGGAGAGTATTGGAAAAAATAAAAATGCTCGGTCAGCAAAAATGGAAAAAAGTTGAAGTGCAAGTAAAAAAAATTACAGAAAGTCTTAGTAATAAATTGCTGGAAAAATATAGGCTAGTGTTGATATATAAGACAAAAAAGGCAGAAGAAAGAAAAGAAATTAAGAATAAACTAAAAAAACTCGGGCACAGTATAAAACTAGAATACAAAATATGGTCAAAAATATGTAGTAAAGTGTTAACTAAGACATAAAATGAGCAAAAGAGTAAACTACAAAATATAGTTCTCGCGAACAGTAATATTTAAAAGCAAGTTCATCTCTAAAAAGAGTGTGTTGAGAGGGTAAAAAGGGGTTGAATAGACATCGCTCTAGACCCGAAAGTTTTATATACCCATGATTGACTTTTTTTCGTAGATGGAGCAAGCGTTCTGGTCAAAGCCTACAATGATGACGGTAAAAGAGTTTTAACAACCATTTTCCCAACATTAGTAAGCACTACCAAGAACAGTCAAACATCCCAAAAAGACGTGCCCTAGTAGTCTAGTGGCTATGATACGGCCCTGTCGAGGGCACTCATGTTGATCTGGCCCAGAGAAAGGCCGTGGCGCGGGTTCGATTCCCGCCTAGGGCGTTTTGGGCCGGTAGCTCAGCCTGGCTAGAGCACTTGGCTTTTAGCAAGCTGAAAAGAAAGACACCAAGGGGTCGGGGGTTCAAATCCCCTCCGGTCCGTCCAAATCCAACACACATGCCAAAAACCATCAAAATCCAAGATCACATCTTGGTACCAAAACATGTTCTTTTAACTAAAGAAGAGGCCCAGGCTTTATTCTCAAAATATAACATTACTCCAGCACAAATGCCTATGATCTCAGCAAAAGATCCCTCTATTAAAGATCTCAATGCAGAAGTAGGCGATGTAATCAAAATCCTCAGAGATTCACAAACAGAAAAAGATGCAGTTTTTTTCCGCATCGTTAAGGCTGACTAAATGAACAAAAAGATTATCATCCAAAAATACTTTGAAGAAAACTCTTTCGTAGAGTCCAATATCCGTTCTTTTAATAATTTCATCGAGAAAGATATTCACAAGATCATTCAAGAAATTGGAGATGTTATCCCTACCATCATTCCGCAAGATATGCAGGATTTCCGTATTAAGCTCGAAAAGATCAATATCACTAAACCGCAAATAATTGAAGCAGATGGTTCTAAAAGAGACATTTATCCTATAGAAGCGCGATTAAGAAAAATTTCCTATGCTGCTCCTATTAATTTAGAAATTTCTGCTCATATTGATGGAGTGCAAAGAGAAGCATTCACTACACAAATTGGATTATTGCCAGTGATGCTCAAGAGTAAATATTGTCATCTGCATGGTATGAAAGAAGAAGAACTCATCAAACATGGAGAAGATCCTCATGACAATGGTGGTTATTTCATTTTAAATGGAAATGAGCGTGTCTTGATGACTGTCGAAGATTTGGCAGCAAATATGATGTTTGTAGAAGAAAACAAAATTGGAACCAGCAGATATACTGCTAAAGTATTCTCTGAACGTGGCTCTTATCGTGTGCCTCACATCATAGAACAAGCAAAAGATGGTCTCATTTACCTGTCTTTCACTCGTTTCAAGAAGATCCCTATTACTGCAGTCATTAAAGCTCTAGGTCTGATAAAAGACAGTGAAATTGTGCAGGCAATCTCAGAAGAAAGGGAGTTCGATGACATTTTCATCAACCTCTTCAGTACTGCAGATCTCAAGAACGAAGCAGATGCTGTAGATTTCATCTCCAAGAAAATTGGTATGTCTCCTCTGCAAGAAGCTCGCTTGGAAAAAACACAGGATAATTTAGACAAATATTTATTGCCGCATTTAGGTATCGAACCAAAAGATCGTAAATACAAAGCAATCAACTTGTGTAAATTGTTAAAACGTTTCCTCATTATCTCCAAAGAAGATATCAAAAGTCAGGACAAAGATCATTACATGAACAAGCGCTTGAAGTTAAGCGGAGATCTCTTGTCTGATTTATTCCGTGTGCAATTAAGAGCATTAGTCAATGATATTCTCTACAATTTCCAAAGATTAGTCAAGAGAGGAAAATTCCA
>JAUXTV010000218.1 GCA_030679025.1 Candidatus Woesearchaeota archaeon | reverse complement strand
ATGGTGATTACTCTGAAGCATCTCTGAAAGCTCGATTGAATAATGAGCTCAACAATGATCTTGGTAATCTCGTCAGTAGAGTCTTAACTTTAGCTGAGAAAAACTTCAAAGAAATCAAGAAAGTTCCCGTTGACAAGACTTTAAGCGCAGCTTTTGATTTACAGAAAATTAAAGATGCTGTAGACGCTTATGAATTGCATACTGCTCTTTCAGAAATTTGGACTTTTATACATGCAGTCAACCGTTATATTAATGAAAAGAAACCTTGGGAATGCAAAGGAGATGTCTTACATCAACAAATCTATACTCTCTTGGAATGCTTACGTGTCTTGGGTATTGTCTTGTATCCTTTTATTCCTGGTACTGCTGACAAAATAAATCAACAGCTATGCGTCAAACTAGGAACTTTCAAAGACTGTAGTTTTGGCAAGGTTGCCAGTTATAAAGTTAAGAAAGGAGCAAATCTCTTTACTAAAGTTTAGAGCATTTGTAACTACTTTAAAGTAATTCTAATTACGAAGCTTTATAAAGCCATTTTTCGTATTATTCTTATGATTCCAATAACAACCAAGAAAGTTCTTCTTACAACAACTGTACTAGCTGCAAGCCTTAGTTTAACGTCTTATATGCCTAAACCACAACCTGGCGCTTATCAATCAGCTCTTCCTATCTCCAACCTAGAAGCAACTGTTGTTCCTCAAACGTCTTCTCAATCTCCATCACCTGATGCTGCCTTGCTTTTACTTTGCGGTTTGGGTTTAGCAGGTCTTTCCATTTTCTATAGAAGAAAACTTTATTAAATCCTTTTTTCTTGCTCTTCTCATGGAAATAGCCTCTTATGATGACTGGAGAAAATTAGAATTTCGTGTAGCTGAAGTCATGGAAGCCAAAGAACATCCTGAAGCTGACAAATTACTTATTCTCAAAGTTAAAATCGGAACTGAAGAACGAACGATTGTTGCAGGCATCAAGCACCACTACACACCTAAAGATTTAGTTGGTAAAAAAGTTATTATTGTCGCCAATTTGCAACCAAGAACTTTGCGTGGCGTTACTTCTGAAGGTATGGTCTTAGCAGCAGTAGATGGAGATCAAGTCGTTTTATTGCAACCTGAAAAAGATATTCCTTCTGGCGCTAAGGTTCAGTAATATCAATATTAGGTCTTGTAAAAGAAAGAGCTATTTGTACTCCTCTTCTTGTAGTAAAGTGGATACCTTCATTATAAGTATAAACTCTAATTACCATTGCAGATCCTTGAGTTACTGGCATTTGTTTCACACTGTCTGATTTTCCAAAAGTAATCAAAAATTCATCTTTAGTATAAAACACCTTAGTGCTTCCTTGCAAAAATGTATTGAACGATGGCAAGACCGTCATTTTTTCTAAAGAATCTCCTTTAAATTGGAGAATAACTCCTGTTTCATTCAAGTCAAAAGCTTTGCCAAATTCCATGTTAGTAATATCTGGATCGTAAATTGTTTGCGAGTCTGGATAGCCAATAGCATCTAACACTGTCTGCATACCATCACCAATCTTTATGCCTTTCAAAGTGATTTGATCACCTTCGATACCTTTGATCGCTAGAACATCTACTTCTGTAATCTCATATGTTTTTTTCAGAGAGGGTAATTTAACTAATGTTAGTAAAAAAACAAGCAGAGCAATAACTACAATTGTAATGAGTGCGGCAACTATCTTGTTCTTGTGCTGTCGAATCTTTCTTCTCATGCGACGTAGAGTCATGTTCTTCTTTTGCTGTTTATGGTTTTATAAAACTTATGAAATATAAAATATGAGCCCGAGCAGATTTGAATTCGGCGATTGTTCCTTTTGTACCAACCTCTGCCGACCACCGCCTTATCAGAGCGGTATTCTAACCAGGCTGAACTACGGGCTCATGAATTAGAAGCATTAAAAATCATTTATAAAGATTGCTCTGATTTTTGTTTATATCCTTTTAGAGCACTAATATCTCTGTGATAATCACATTTCTCTAAATATTGGTTAATCTCATGTTTTAGGTGTTTAGTTTGCTGTTTGTTTATAACCAGTATATGATTTGGATACCTGCCATACCCTTTGGGCTCTTGCATGTAAATATAAGGCATTAATGTAGCATTTTCCACAATCATCTTAACATTATTAATAAGAGCTTCAGATATGGAATAGAGAATGAATTTTTCTTTAATATAACCATCTGAAAGTGTTATTCCTATTAAAAATCCTTTTAGAAAATCTCCATTATAACGAGCAAGATCCTCTTTTAATCTAATACTTAGTGTTTTGTTCTCTTCATAAGCTACATAATTATCTATAAGTCTATAAATAAATCTTGAATAAAATCTTATTAAACCTTGATTGGTTTCTTTTTCTGCTATGAATGTAACTCTTTTACCAAATAACTTTTCCATTACTACTCTAAAAAATGCAACAAATTCCAAGTCGTTTTTATTAATGTGAATCTTTATAGTATATGCTCCATGGTCTATAAATTTAGAACCGTCACCTGCCCAAATACCAATAAAAACGCCCATCATTAAGGGATTTTCTAATTTTATGCTTTTTACAATGTTATTCTGTCTTAGAACGTTTCTTTTTTTCAGATGATAATGTAAATTACCAATAGTATAGTCATATTTACTTCTTAACTTTCTTAGCGACAGTCCACTTATATAATCGAGTACAATATTTTCTAGAACACTTTTTTCCATAGCACTAATATTTATTATTTATTTATATACCTTAGGTGGCTCTTTGAGAAGTAAACTACTTTTATAAAATATATTTAGAAGTTTTCCGGATTTTTCGTAAGATTTTCGAACTAATCTCAAACAGTATGAAAGCTGGAGTAGACTTCTACTGTCTCATTTAAGAGTACTCTATAAAAGAGTTCAATGACTTTCTAAATATAACTAACTATAATAAATATACGCCTTGGAGAGGATTTGAACCTCCGA
>JAUXTV010000215.1 GCA_030679025.1 Candidatus Woesearchaeota archaeon | reverse complement strand
CAAACGTTGCAAGGTATTTTCTTTAGATTCTTCAAAAGAACAGGTTCAGAAGAAGGAAACAATTTACCCTCAACTTGATGGGTCCATGTAGGGTTCTGTAAATACTTTAGGACAGCAATTCGTCTGTTTCCATCATAAACAAAAAATTTATTGTTTTCAAAAACAACAGTAGGCAATTCACTATAATCATAATGAGGCCCCATATCCTTTATTAATCTGGGCAAATTCCATTTTTTATTATCATCCTTTACTGCTCGTTTTATTAGCTCCAAATCTCCAATTTCTGAATCTATTGGGTCTCTAGGGTTTTCACTCCAAAGACTAAGATCCGATATTACAATTTCTTTAATTTCTTGACTGACTTTTTCCATGTTATATTTTAACTTTACCAACTTTTTAACGTTAACTAAAGGAGGCTTTAAAAAGCAAAAACAATTTGTATCTTTGCAAAGGCGCTAGGGGATTCACTTGCTTGGAAATAACAAGCAATCCCCTAGTGTTCTTCCTCCGTTTCAACGTGACTATGATTTGTTAGGTTTTTCTCATTGATTTTATGTCTTTAAGGAGACTATCTATCTCCTTTTTCAATGAACTTAAAAGATTAAATCTGGAACTATCATTAATGATTTTAGAAAGCTCCTTCCTTGGTAGATTTCTTATGACTTGTATAACTTCCTTTATCTTCTTAAATTCAGAGCTATTTATCGAGGGATCTTTCATTCCAATCAAATTCATGGCTGCATCAAAACCCTTCTTTTCAAATTCTTGGGTTGCTTCATTATCATGAAGGAGCAAAGCGAGCTTACGGACTTCTCTAACATCGTCTAGTTTTTCATGATAAACCCAATTTTGAAATTTATTCAAATTCTTCGGATCTTTTCTGAAGTCAACTAAATCTTTTCTTTTATAAAGCTCATCAAAATAAGTAAATTTTCTAAACCACTCTGAATCATCTTTATACCTCTTACCATAGTCTTCAGTAGCGGCATACACTTCTACTGCTCTAATTACGGTTACTTTACCCATGCCGAGTTTTTTTGCCAGATCGTCATAAGTCAATCCTCTTAATTCATGAAGATTGAATATGTGCTTTGCTTTGTTAAAAGCATTCCATGGTTTTTTACCCTTAACGTGAATTGTAGCTAGGAATATGTCTATTGTTTGTAGAGGCGTATTTTCTGGAAGAACCTTACAATGTATTTTGTCAAACTGATTTTTAGATATGCCTGGTAAGTCTCCTTTGCGGGCCTCTTGCTTAAGTCTTCTAAGACAAACAACCCTCCTGTTACCTTCTATTACTATTAATTTTGAGTTTAATACAGGTTCTTGGTAAAGTCCTCCTGCTGAAAGAATTTGCTTATAAAGATCCTGGGTGTCAGATTCCTTCCAAAGGACGTCTTCAACTTGCTTATCTGTATGGCCCTTAGAAATATGCAAGAATCTTACATTATTAGGGTCTAGTTTAATATCATCTAAATTTATCTCTACATTCTTTGCATTTGCAATTTCTTCAGCATTCTGGGGAGTTGTATTTCGCATCTAGAATGAGGGTCAGCTTAGTATTTAAAGGTTTCTATTAGTTTAGAAAATAAAATCTAAACTAATCTACATATATAGTATTTACACCTTAGCGAAAACTATTGTCGCTTCGACTGATCTTAATACCTTAGCAATTTATAAATACCAATTAGTCTATAGGTTATAATGAAAAAAGAGAATGATGCTTACGTTGCGGTGCTGAACGAAGAGCTTTCGCCACCAAAGGAATTTGACTTCACAGTTTTAGATCTTTTCGCAGGATGCGGTGGTTTATCCCTTGGCTTCGAGGCAGCAGGATTCAAGAGTATAGGTATAGAAGTAAATAAAGATTGCTGTGAAACTTATAATAAAAACTTAAAGGGCGAATGCATTAATGATTTTATAACGAAAGATTACGAGTTCCCACATGCAGATGTAGTGATTGGAGGGCCGCCTTGTCAACCCTTTAGTGTAAGAGGTAAACAAAAAGGTTCAGATGATTCTAGAAATGGTTTTCCTGCTTTTGTGGAAGCAGTTAAGCAAATTCGACCTAAGATATGGCTTGTAGAAAATGTTAGAGGATTGTTATATAAGAACAAAGAGTATTTCGATTCAGTTGTAGCTGAACTCGGAAAGTTAGGTTATTTTGTAGAAGTCAAATTAATCAATGCTTCAAATTTTAGTGTTCCACAGAATAGAGAAAGAGTCATCATTATAGGACATCTTGGTGAATTTAGTTTTCCAAAAGAACACAATAAAAAAATAACTGCTGGACAAGCACTAGGCGAACTAGCTAAATATTATGATTCCAATTCAAAATTTCTAAATGCTAGTATGGACACTTATATTGCAAAATACGAAAAAGCATCAAAATGTATTTCTCCAAGAGACTTACATTTACACAAACCTGCCAGAACCCTAACTTGTAGAAATCTTGCAGGATCAACTAGCGATATGCATAGAATAAAATTATCAGATGGAAGAAGGAGAAGATTAACTGTAAGAGAAGCTGCAAGACTGCAAAGTTTTCCAGACTGGTTTGAGTTCAAGGGAAATGAGACAAGTCAATTTAATCAGATAGGTAATGCTGTTCCACCATATTTTGCACTGCAAATTGCAAAACAAATTAAATCTTATCTGCAAGAGCCAATTGAAGAAGTTCAATTTATTCCTCGACCAGTAATACAATCTAAGCTAGTAGCTCGCCAAATATGAAAGAGTATCTAACAAAAAAGAAATCTACTAATGAATTTAAGAAGAAAAGTCCAATAATAAAATTACTCATAAATCAATCTATCTTCATTTTTGATTCTTTAGGAACTCCCTTAAATGGGTTGACTCCACGAAGATTAGAGAGAATGGCTTTGTCTTTTTTAGCCCTGGCAGGAATTAAAAGATCTACGGATTGGAATAAAATAAAAAGTATATCTGACAGCGTATCTATGAAGTCCAGAGATATAATAACTTATATAAATAAAAATCTTCAAGACAATATTTCTTCAGGTTCTTACGACGATATAAGAAGAAAGGATTTGAAATTGCTTGTTTTGAACGGCGTTGTTGTAAGAACTAAACCTGGTTCTGCTAGGAACGATTCGACTAGAGGATATGCTATATCGAAAGAACACGCAGAGATTATAAGATTATTTGGGAGCAAAGCTTGGGAAGACAAAGTTAAAACTT
>JAUXTV010000203.1 GCA_030679025.1 Candidatus Woesearchaeota archaeon | reverse complement strand
AGAAAGTCCGCAGTACTCAGAATTGGAAGTAAGTTGTGAACATCCAGGGAGTGTTTGTACTGAAGAATATGTTGTTGTAATACCTGTTCCTAAACTAGCACCGGCAGCGCTTAAAATATCAGGCTTATATCTTCCATCTTTGGTGGGACCGCGGGCATAAATTTGTGTTGTTGATTGATCTCTAATAAATCCACCAATAGTAACTACATTCTTAGCGTTATTAGTGGTAGTGCTCGGATTATTTGCATTACCAGCACCAGCTGTAATAACAAAATTTTTGCGAGTATTTGTATATTGGTCTTTATCTCTATCAAGGAAATAATATCCACCATCTTGTACACCACTCACAAAACTTTCAGAATAAACACGTGCACCTAAATTATAAGTAGGAGGATAACGAGTTAAAGGTAGTTGAGCAGAAATACCACCTTGATTACATCCAACCGCTTGAAACACTAATCGTGCTTCAGGAGCAGATCCAGTATACGAGCCTAAAGGATAACTATGTTGTGAAGGATTGCTACCAGATTGCAAACCATTACCAACAGCAGCACCGGTAACAGCAGTACCATGTCCTTGTGGATCATTTGTAGGGCCAATACCTTGACAATTACCTACAGGATCATAAACATTTTCTGTTAGACTAATAACTCTACCTCTAATATCAGGATGTAAAGTAGAAAGAATACCAGTATCTAAACCAGTATCAGCAATAGCAATAATTTGTCCAGCACCATAAAGTCCAAATCTCTGGCGAATATCAGTAGTGCCAACAACAACATTAGTTACATCATTCAGTAATTCGTAATGAGGTCTTTGTTCAGCAGCTTCAACGCCTTCAATTTGTACAATTTCTTGTAATGCGTTTTCAACATCTTGCATGTCAGCAAAATCAACAACAAGAACATAAGTATTAGTGTCTACAATAACATAACCCAAATCTTTGAGTTGTTCAACAATAGCTTTAACATCTCGTTCTCTAAATGCATAAACATAGTAGAGTGTTTCTTTAGGATCAGTGCCTAATAAATACCTTTGGGAATTTTCTCGAACTAAAGTATAATCCAAAACAAAGCCTTTCTTTTGTAACTGTTCTAAATCTTTTGCAGAAGCGTGAACTAAATACTGATGATCAGGAATATAATAAATAATTTCTAATTGCTGTTGTAAAACTTTTTGAGAAGCTGCAATATCTGCAGTGGAATAGGAAATAATATAATAAGAAGATTCTTGAGAAATTACATCTGGAACTTTTTGTACTTCTTGGGAAACAGTTGCTACAGTTTCTTGAATGTCTGGAATTATTTCAATTGCAGCATCAGAAGGCGCAGAAACATCAAAATCAGCAGTTGTAGTAGTACTAACAAAAGCAAATGCTATAAAAATTAGTATTGCCCCCAAAATACCGATTTTCATACCTCTAGAGTAGTGAATAAACTTAAATAGGTAAGGGATATACTATATATAGAATATATGCTTTTAAAGCAATTTGAGACTGTTCCATGGATAACAAGTAAAGAGGACTTCTTAACTCATAAAACAAGTACATTGCAATGACCATAAAGCTTATAAACAAGTACATTGTAGTGTACATAAAATGGAAACTAACAAGTTAGAAGAATTCAATCATTGGTGGATAAAAAGAAAAGTAGACACAGATCTGGCTCTGCCTTTCAAGAGAGAGATATACCAAGAAATAGAAAAGCAGATGGACAAAAGATTCATTATCGCTTTAGTAGGATTAAGAAGAATTGGAAAAACAACAACAGTTTATCAGCTGATAGAAGAATTGATAGATTCAAAAATAGATCCCACAGATATATTGTTTTTTTCTTTCGATGAAAATAGAGCAACAATAGGCGAAATCTTAGACACCTATAGAGAAATGCAGAAGAAGGATTTTAGAGAGAAAAAAGTGTATGTTTTTCTTGATGAGATTCAGAAGTGTACAAATTGGGAGAATGAAATAAAAAAATATTACGATTTATACCCTAAGCTAAAGTTTATCATAAGCGGTTCAGAATCACTATTTATCAAACGGAAAACAAAAGAGACTCTAGCTGGAAGAATCGTTGAATTTATACTAATGCCTTTTACCTTTAAAGAATATCTTCAATTCAAAAATATTAAGGAAGAAGAATGGAAGTATGAGACAAAGATGAATCCAATATTTCTTACATTTGCAGAAAGGGGAGGCTTTCCAGAAACTTTTTCTTTGGAAAGTGAAAAAGACTTTAAGGAATATATTCGAACCTTAGTTGTCGACAAAATTGTCTATAAAGATATTCCAAGGCTGTTTAGATTAGAGGATCCAGAATTTTTAAGAGTGCTTCTAGAGTTAATCGCGACAAATCCTGGAATGTATTTAGATTATCAGTCGCTAAGCAAGCAGTTCGGCAAGGATAGAAGAGTAATCAAAGACTATATTTCTTATCTGAAAGAAAGCTTTTTGATCTTGATTCTAGGGAATTATAGAAAAGGAAGCATGGCAACTCTAAGAAAGATAAAAAGAGCTTATCCTGCAGATACTTCATTCATTTTTATGTATAAAACAAAGATGGAAGAAGGATTTTATGGCAGGGTGGTCGAAACTTTAGTAGTAAATAAGATGAGAGCTGGAGCATTCTGGAAGAATGGACATGAGATAGATATCATAGCTGATGACATGCCTATAGAAATAAAGTATCAAGAAAAAATAAGATCTGAAGACTACAAGCCAGTTCTGGAATTTATGAGAAAATTCAAGAAGAAAGAAGGCATAATCATCTCTAAACATGAGGAAGGAGAAATAAAGTTTGCGGAAGGAACAATAACGCTTATTCCAGCGTGGAAATGGATGCTGCGAAACTGAGAGATATGCTGATCCATCACAAAGAGAAGGCTTTAATGGGGATTTGAAACTTCTAAACCGCTTTGTATTCTAGTTTTAGCGATAAGATCTTCTGGTTTCATGATTGCATCTCCAGCAGTTGGTAATAGATTTCCGCTCCATAAAGGATAATATGATGTTTTCTCGCTTCATTGCCTACATTAAATGTTTTTGGATTTTTTATCATGTCCAGAAAGTTTTGCGTATCTACAATAAGAATATTTTTTTTCACAGGAGTATAATGTCTTAATGTTTGTTCTAAAAGTGGAATCTCTTTTTTTGAAGAAACTATAGCTAGTAGGTCTATGTCTGATTTAAGAGTCGCGGCGTCTTTGGCGTAACTTCCGAACACTAGAAGGACAAAGAAAGGATATTGCGCTGACCGAAGAACATCGCGCATGTAAAGCTCTGCCCATGCATATTTTTCAAGGAGTTTTTGAGCTCTTTTTTGTTCTAGAGGTAGTAAGAAAGAAGGCCGAAGGTGGTTCGAAAAAGAAATTATCTGCGCTGGAGGAAGACTAGATTTCTGCAAAATATGTTTGCTGACAAGATTTTGGATATTATTATAGGTAAGCGCATAAGACTTGCCAAGCAGTCTAGAGATATGGCGAATAGAAAGGTGCTCTTCCTGAGTACTTAGAAGCAATTCCAATATGTGTTCTTGGGTTTGAGTGAGCATTATATCAATAGTAGTATCAATTAATACTATAGTTAGTATATATAAAACTTTCTATCCAAAAAGTAATGATCCACTTATCATAGTTAAGCTCCAGGCTAAAGGGTACCAATAAATGCTAGGGTTTTTTAGTTTGTCCACACGCCATTTCTTTTGACTAAGCTTTTAAGATACTGTAGTTGTGCCTCTCTATAAGCTTGTTCTTCTGGAGTATGAGGTTGTCGTTCTAAAAAAGTGATAGCTTCTTGTAAGGGCATGAGTTTCTGTCCTCCCCAGCTGTCTTCTTCAGATTGCAAGGTGTCAAAATAAACTATAGTGCCTGTGAAAAAATGCAGCTCATCTCCCTGATAGTATTGATATCTCTGTCTTTGCTTTTCAGTTTTTGCCCAGGTAGGTCCCCAACGTACTTTGAGCATGCCTAAAAAAACAAGGTTAGTGACTACTGCGCCAGTTTCCTCAAGGGTTTCTCGAAGTATGGCTTTCTCTGCTGGTTCTCCTGGTTCTATCCCTCCGCCTGGAAACAAGAGATAGCCCTTGCCGCTGTCTTGGCAAAGAATATGGCCTTTTTGGTCTAAGAAATAGCCTTCACAAGTGTTGCGAAAGAGAAGCTCTGATCGGGGTGGCATACTAAGGGTAAATAAGAACTGACTATTTAAAGCTGGTGAGGACAGACTTGTTATCTAGCATGTTAAAAAGTTGATTTAACCAATAAGTAATTACTTTATTACTTTAATATTTATAATTGCATAA
>JAUXTV010000199.1 GCA_030679025.1 Candidatus Woesearchaeota archaeon | reverse complement strand
TAAAATTCCTCTTACTTTATTTATTCTATCTAGTCCGCTAATCCAAATTGTTGCTTCTTCTGCACTGTCTTTATCTTCGCCAATTCTCGTATATTTGCCCTTAGCTTCAGGGTTTACCCTCCAAGCATGATGTGCCTCGTCATTAATAATCAATATATTTTTACAATCAGCAAAATCTTCCAAAACTTGTTTTATGTAAGCTTCATCACTTATCTCTATTGTTTTTCTTTTATCAACAGTTCTAAGAGTTCCCTTCTCAATTTTTTTATTTATTCTTTCTTGGGTATTCCAATCAAGCGCATGCCAGTTAATTATTTTTACTTTTCCGTGTCTAAGTTTATCGAAAAAATCTTGCGGAACAATATCAAAAGCTTCAAAGTAGTTTCCATCTGAATCTGGTATTAAAACCTGTAATCTGCTTTTAACAGTTAATCCAGGGGCAACAATTAAAACATTTTTTGAGAATTTTTGATCTTTCGGATAAGTTGCTTTATTGATAATATGCCAAGCAATTAACATCGCCATTACAATTGTTTTACCAGAACCAGTAGCCATTTTAGAACAAATTCTTTGGAAGTCTCCACCATCAGAAGGAATCTCTATTCCTTGTTTTTCACTTTCTGGAGCTTCTAAAAACCATATCAAAGTTTCAATCGCTTCTATCTGGCAAAAGAAAAATTTGGTTTCTCTTTCTGGATTTTTCCAATGTTCCAACAAATCTCTTGTTATTGATGTTATTCCAGGATATCCATTGTCTCTCCATTTATCAATTCTTTCTCTGATTCTATTTGCTAATTCTAATTCAACAAAAATTCCCGGATCATCAAAACTCTCAGAATGTTCGGATGCAACAACATAGCCTGCACTTCTTCTTCCATCTAATAATTCAAATTTTCTTATTTCTCTATTATATTTAAGATGTTGTTTCGGTTTTCCATAAGGGCTGTTTATGATTAAATGGTCTATTGTTTTCATTCTTTAACCTCAATAATCTTTAAAGATTCAATACCCCTATCATCAATAATTTTAACCGCAACTCTTTTGTTATTTCCTAATTTGAAAGGAATAGAAACATTTCCTTTATATTGTTCTATTAATTCTTCATCAATTACTGCTCTTACATTTTTAGCAAGTTTATCCCATCCTTCTCCTTTTCCAGCCATTGGGAAGAAAACCTGTCTTGGATACAAACTTCTTCCATCGTAATCAGTATCTAATTCCCACATTGCAATTTTAGAAGTATCTCCAGAAATAATTTGACCTGTTTTCGTATCATAATAATCAAAGCCATTTACCTGAACAATATATTTTCCATCTTTCTTTCTAATTTCTATATCTGGTTGACCCATTAACCAGAAGGATTCACTGCTTGACCTTTTTTTCTTTAGGTCGTTTGTTAATAAGTCTGTATTCATCTGAACTTTTAGAATATTTACTCCAGGCCATTTTAACTCATCAATATCTTTTGCGGCTTCAGGATCAAATTGGAATGATGCAAAAATAATTATTTTCGGCTTTGGAACTAGTGTTTGTGCTTCTCCGACAACTAACTCAACTTGTCTCTGTTCTAGCGGAGCATATTGTGGTCCAAAAGAGATGACTGCTTTCTGTCCGTCTTTCGTTTCTGCCTCTGCTTGAATATATCTAGTCCCTCCAATAGTTTCTATTCTTGTAAATTCTATTTTTTGTCCTGCTTTTCCTCTTATTCCGGTTGCAAGCATTTCATCAATCCAATCATTTTGTTTTATTGTTTCTCCAGAACGTGCAATTGTTATATCTGGCTCTTGGATTGTTCTCTCTACATCTGCAAAACTTGTAACTCTTTGAGATGGAACCGCTTCTAAAGTAAACGGTCCAGTTACTCTTTTTCTTTTCCTATCTATCAATGGTTGGTCATAAAGAGTTTCTTCTTGTGCAGGTTCGTTATTCGCAATTGAGCCAAGAGTAATATGCGGAACTGTTTTATATTTGAATCCCGAACTAACACCTTCACTTTGATGTGCTAATTCATAATAATTAAACAAAGCAGTCATAATTCTTTGCTTAGCAAGAGTAATTGAAACTCTGGAAGTATCGCAAGTTATCCATCTTCTTCCCCATTGCTCTGCAACATATGCTGTTGTTCCACTTCCGCAAGTGGGATCTAAAACTAAATCTCCTGGATCTGTTGTCATGAGAAGACAGCGTCGTACTATTTCTGTTGATGTTTGAACAACATAAATCTTATCTGAAGCAGCACCAATCCCAGACCATAAACTATTAATTGGCACTACGGGATAATCCTCAATATATTGTTTATATCTTATTGTGTTTCCTTCAACAACTAGTCTATTTTTCTTCTTGAGGACTTCCAATCCCGAATATGATGTTTTCCATTGTGTTCCTTCTGGAGGGTAATATTTTTTTCCATTAAATGAAAACGCTTCTCTTTTTTCTGTCCCTTGTGCATTTATACTTAAAGTACCAAACAATCTAAAGGATGTGTTGGTGGTCAAGAAATTCGTAATATCTTCTCTCTCATCACTGCTTACTTTTCTACAAACTTTATCATTTTCAACCCACAAATGAGAACCGGAGTTTTCAGCAAATGATTCTATGTCCCTATGGGTAAATAAATCTCGATACTTTAATTGTTTTGCATCTTTGGCATACCATATTGTATAAAAACAAGCGTTATTCAAATATTTCTTATCAAACATAACTGAGGCACGTTTAAGAGTTATTTGACTGATATAATTCTCAGGACCAAAAACCTCATCCATAATTTCTCTAACATGATGAACATTCTCGTCTGATATTTGAACAAAACAACTTCCACTTTCATGCAATAGTTTCTTTGCCAATTTCAATCTATCTCTTAAATAAGTGAGATAAGAATGAATCCCTAGTTCCCAAGTGTCTCTAAACGCCTTTATCATCTCTGGTTCTTGAGTTAAATCTTCATCTTTTCCATCTTTAACATCCCTTTTATTAACAAATGGTTGAAAATTAGAACCATATTTAATTCCATAAGGAGGATCAATATAAATCATCTGAACTTTTTCAGACATTCCTTCTTTTTCAAGTAAAGAATTCATAACAATTAAGGAATCTCCTGCAATCAAACGATTTGACCAATTTTGTTTATGTTTATAGAATTCAATAGCTTCTCTTATTGGACGAGTATCCTGCTCAAAATAATGG
>JAUXTV010000198.1 GCA_030679025.1 Candidatus Woesearchaeota archaeon | reverse complement strand
GCGGATTTGAGGTGCACGCTGGTCTCTTCTCTTAAGTGCAACATTCATGGTTCGTCATGGCTCTTTTGTTCTTGAAGTATTGATTTTTCTACTTTTGACTCTTTCTTTTGTCTCTGCCATAGGCATTTCACCTTCTAAGATAGAATTAGCGTTTGAACCTAATGCTCATGAAGAGATTATCATTAATCTAATTAATTCTGCTGGTCGACCTTTGAACGCAACGTTACAACTCGGGGGAGATTTAGCACAATACATGAAAAGTGAAGAAGGTTTTTTTGTTATTCCTCCTTATCAATCCAAGGCTTATACCATCACTATTGATTTTCCAGCAGTCATACGAAAACCTGGAGAGCATATTGTAAGCGTGAATGCAGTCCAAGCACCTATTAATACTGGAAAGGAAGCTCAAGGTATAGGGGCAGTTATTTCTGTCGAAGGGAAAATTGTTATTCGTGTTCCTTATACTGGAAAATATGCAGAAACTACTTTAGAATTACAAGACATTAATGAAGGTGAACAAAGCAAAGCTACCTTTAGTACCATTAATTATGGCTTAGAAGATATTCAACGCGCAGTTGGCACTTTACAGATTTATGATGCGACTGGCGCTTTATTAGATTCTTTGTCCACACCCCAAGTATATATACCTGCTCAAACAACAGAAACTGCTCTTATTGTTTTAGACTCCTCTAAATATGGTGCAGGTATCTTTCCCATTATTGCTTTCACTGAATATGATGGAGACACTACTGAACAGATTACTGAAGAACTTCGCATTGGTACCTTGTTTGTCAATGTGACGGACTACACAAAAAAAGTCTATACTAAATCCCTAGTTCCTTTCCAAATACAAGTGCATAATCGTTGGAATAATCAAATAGAACATCTTTCTGCAGAGATTCGTTTTTTTAAACAAGGCACACAAATAGGTGATGTTTTGATAACTCCTTCTATTGCTCTTCCTGCTTGGGAACAATTACCACTTTCTGCTCTTTGGGATACTAGATTAGTTGAAACAGGATTGTATGATGCCCAAATAACGCTTCACTATTATGACAAGACTACCCTAGTTACTGTTCCTGTTCTTGTTGAAAGCAAATTTAATCTTAGCACTACTCTTATATTGACCATTATTATTATAGGCATGTTGCTTATTGATGTTATTGTATGGCTGGTACACCATTTCAAAAACCATGAAAAAGAAGACTAAACAAATACTTTTGTATATCATTATGCTTTTAGTGTTTACGCTTTTTCTTACTCTTCTTAGTTACTATACTTTCCACCCTCTTACTCGACAAGAAATCCCTATACATCTTTCTGTAGGAGACTATGTGGGTATTAATTTAGACAAAGATGCTTTATATTTTGGCACTTTACGACCAAGCTCCAAAGTTGAACGTCCTTTAGTGTTTAGGGCAGATCACTATCCTATTTCAGTTCAATTGTTTATTGAAGGTATTCCTTTTGTAACTGCTGAAGAATCATTATTTACTCTGCAAAAAGGCGAAAGTAAAAGTGTTCGTTTCTTTGCACAAGTAGATAAAGATGCAGGAAAAAAAGACTATACTGGTAAACTTATAGTCCTTACCAAAAAACTATGAACAAGCTTTTTCCCCATCACAACCAACGAGATAGACAGAAACTAGTACTGTTCGTTATTTTCTTCTCTTTTTTTATATTTCTGACTTTCTTTTATCTCTTACAACAATACAACTTGATTAGTGGTGCACCTACCCAAGGTACTGTAAGCTTGAATGTTTTAAGTGGGGGAGGTTTTAGACCAGCTGCTGGAGAAGACACGCCTACAACCAGAGAACAAGGAAGATTAATTTCCCTATTGCTCGAAGTTATTCCTAAAAAAGTGGAGCTTCATCTCAATCAATATGACTATAGTAGGTTCAGTCTCCATCTGATCCATCATGCAGATTTTCCTTTTGACCTGACTTTTACTTCCAATATTCCTATCCTTAAAATCTTAGAACCTTATGTCGCTCTTGGCTCTGGTGAAGAGCAAGACGTAAACTTTCAAGTTGAGACTGATCAAGTAGGTACTTTTATTGGTCACATCACTATAGAAGATGTTTTTGTCTTCAAACAAATTCCAGTGCTTATTCAAATAGATAATCTTGATTTTCATGTAGCTGTGGACTTACTCACCAAGACAGTACTACCTGGACAAGATATTTCTGCACAGATTGTTGTTTCTCCTTTGTTTAGTCAGAATTTAACACTACAGTATAGCGTTCAAGACGTCACTAATAAAGTCTATTATATGGAGAATGAAGAACTAGTAGTTACAGGCGGAGAATCACGATTTCAGAAGACTTTTTCCTTACCTGAACCTCTTCCTTATAATGATTATTTCCTCGTAGTTACTGCAGAACAAGTAGACCAAAAGGCATCAGGCGCAGATTCTTTTGCTGTTGTGAGCAGTTTAACTCCGACTGAAGAATATCCTGTCCAAATTTATCATCAAAGCCCATTACTCTTCTTTTTAATTGTCTTACTCATCTTGCTAGTACATCTCCTTATCATGTGGAAGAGAAAAAAATAATTATATTTTCAAACTCACTACTTTACTAATGCCGTTGGTCTGCATAGAAACACCGTAAATCTGCTCTGCTTCAGAGATAATAGCATCATTGTGAGAAATAATTATATATTGCGCTTTATTTGCATATTTAGCTATTAATTTAGACAATAATTCAGAATTTCTCTTGTCTAGAGCTGCATCTACTTCATCCATCAAATAGAAAGAAGCTGGATGATAATCTTGAATAGCAAAAATGAATGAGAGAGCTGCTAAAGTTTTTTCTCCACCAGACAAGGACTTGATATCTAAGAATTTATTTCCTGCCAAACGTACGCGAATTTCTACACCTGCAGCTAGTGGATCTTCCTCATTTTCCAAGAAGAGCAATGCTTCTCCTTTTGCAGACAGGGATGCGAATATTTCTGTGAAGTTTTTGGAGAGTTCTTTATAGGTTTCCAAGAAAAGATCTTTCTTTTTTGTTTCGATCTCATACATCATCTGGAGAACATCTTCTTTTTCTGACCTTAACTTGTCTATCTTCTTCAACAACTCATCATATTCTTTTAACAAGTGGTCATACACTTCTAAAGCACGCAAGTTAATGTTTCCCATGTCACTCATATGCTTTTCGAATTTGCTAATTTCATCTTTTAATTTATCTAGAGAGATATGCTGTCGAAGCTCTACGCCCTTGAATTCTTCATATTCCTTCTCTAAAGCCTCTTTTTCTGCAACTCCCTTAGCGCGTGTGATATTGACTTCATTAATCTTGTTTTGTATTTCTCGTGTTTTCATGTCTTCTACAGTAGCGTCAGCTTCTCCTTTAGAGATCTCCTCAGACAGCTTATTTCTGCGTAGGAAGAGGTTTTTGTATTCCTTTTGGAACTTGAGCGCTTTTTCTTCTTGATCTTGCAAGGACTTCTGGTGTTGTTTTAATTGTGTCTCTAAAGCATCTGCTTCTTTAGTAAAGTCCTGGATTTCTTTATCATGCTGCTTTACAATCTTGAGTGTTTTTTCTTCTTCTGGCTTGTAGATGCCTGCAATTTGTGTATCTATATTTTTTATTTCTGTTTGGAATTGAACAATCTCTTCACGAGCTTTTTGCTTTCGTTCTTCCATATTAGTTAATGAAGAGGCAACTTGCGGATTGGACAAGCCCTTCATACCTTCCATGAATTTTTCCCGCTCTTTCTTGAGCGATTCTAATTCTTCCTGCATGTCTGCAATTTCTTTAGTGGCTGCTTCAACAAATGAAAATACTTTATCTTTGGCACGCTTTTCACGCTCTTCCATAAGCTGTTCTACATCTAAAGAACCGACTGAAGCTTCAACTTTAATCATCTCTCCTTCCATTTCACTCTTGAACTTTCTCAACCGTTCTATACGCTGCTCTAATTCTTCACGACGTGTTTCCAAAGTTGCTTTGAGTTTTTCTTGATGCTCTACTTCTTTTTCGAACTTGCCTAAGTTTTCTGAAGCTTCTTTTTGCTGGAATCCGAGGCCTTGTGTTTTAGCTCTGAATCCACCGATCATAGCACCAGAGACTTCCATTAAGTCACCATCTAAAGTGACCATGCGAGCTTTTCCTATACCCATGCGACGACCTGTTTCCACGTCATCCACTACATAGGTTGAACCGAAAACAAAAGAGAATATATCTTTGAATTTTTTATCATAAGTGACCAAGTCTAAAGCACTCCCATGCACGCCTTTTCCTGTAACTGCAGTGCCTTCGGCACGCCCTCTTACTTTGTTTAAAGGCAAAAATGTTGCAATACCTGCTCGAGATTCTTTGAGCATGGCAATACATTCTGCAGCGATTCTATCATCTTCGACGACAATACTTCTGATACGAGGACCAGCAGCTACTTCTAATGCGCGACTATATTTTTCCGATACTTTACCTAATTGGGAGACTAAACCATAAATCTTTGGATTGTTTAGACTAAGAATCTTTTTGATAGCCCCATCATCTAGCATGGAACTTTTATACCCAGCTTCTTTTGCCTGCGCAGCGAACATTTGTTCTTGTGATCGTTGTATTTTTTCCTTGACATCTCTTAATTGAGTAGCTAAGACGCTATCTTCCTGCAATGCTTTTTGTAATTCTGCTGATACTTTTTCTACTTCTTTTTTCTGCTTGACAACATCCATGCCTTTGCCTAATTTTGTGAGCTTGCCAATTTGTTCATCTAATTGCTGGATTTCTGCCTCTAATTGGAATTTCTTGCGCAATGCATCTTGCTGCTCTTCAGTTTGCTTTTGTATTTGCTCTTCTATTTTTTTTACCTTATCTTCGATTTTATCCAACCCATCAGTTGTTCCACCAACACCATATTTTTCTTTGAATCTTTGAATGTCTTCTTGCAAGCGACTATCTTTTGTTTTTGATTCCTCAATTTTCTTGTTGATAGAAGAGCGAGATTGTTCTAGTTGTTGAATGGTTCCTTTTATGTCATCTAAGCCTATTTTAAGCTGTTTTTTACGCTCTTCGATCTTGGTAATTTCATTCTTTACTGTGCGCAAACGCTCTGTCTGCTTGATTAAAGTAGTTCTGATGGTTTCTACTTCTTTTTGGACTGCGATAGCTTCTTTCTCACCTTTTTGCTCAATGTCTTTACCTATGTCTTGGAGTTCTTTTTTCTTGTCAGTGATAGATTTCTTCAATTCTTCTATTTTCTTGGTGAATTTTTCTTGTTGTGCTTGATGATCTGCAATCTTCTTTTCGATATCTTCTACTTTTTTCTTTTTGTCTTCTAACTGCATATGAATGAAGGTTGCTTTGTTGCTCTTGATATTTTTTTCCAAATCTTTGTATTTAACTGCTTGATCACGATCTTTCTTTAACTCGCGAAGATTAGCTTCACGCTCAGTCATGATAATAGTTGCTTCATTTAATTTTTCTTCTACTTTATTTAATTCATTGATTGCTTTTTGTTTTTTATCTTCATAAACAGAAATACCAGAAATTTCTTCAATCAGTTGACGACGCTCTTCAGTCTTCATCTCCATGAAGTGGACGATGTCTCCCTGCAAGACAATGTTATGACCATCAGGATCTATTTTTGCAATGGATAACATATCAACGACTTGCTGACGTGTATGGACTACATCATTAATCTTGTAAATAGATTGACCATTCTGGCGAACAATACGACTGACTTTGATTTCTTCTGCCTCTACTGGGAAATCTTTTTTTTCATTGTCAAAGAAGATAGAGACTTCAGCTTCCTTCATGGCAGATCCTTTTTTACCACCGTTGTAAATTAAGTTGGCTGATTTTTCTACTCGCATGCCCTTAGCAGACATTTTTCCTAGAACAAAACAGAGGCCGTCAATCACGTTTGACTTACCACTGCCATTTGGTCCGATTATGGCATTAAAACCAGTTCCGAAGTCTAAATCTAATGGTTTAGCAAAACTCTTGAAGCCTCGAAAATGGAGCTTTTTAATGATAGTCATTTACCTTCTTTTGCCACTTTTTTTCTTTATAAACGTTTTTGTTCACTGCTGGGGACGAAAACTCTGTTAAAATTCGCCTAATTTTTTCTGATCTTTTCCATTTTTATGATTTTGCCAAGAAATCCAGGATTTTCTAAAAATTTCCGGGTGTTTATCCCAATTTTCCTTGAGGAATTTCTGTGTCGTCGGATCTGAAGGGTAGCCGGTGCCTACATTTCCATATTTTTTCTTGATCTCTTCGATAATTCTATCCCCTGTAACTTTTGCTAAGATAGACGCTGCTCCAACTATTTTGTGATTGAGATCTGCTTTATGTTCACAAATAATCTTTATTTCATCCATGCCTAATTTCTCTTTGATATAGTTTGTATATTTTGCAATATTTGTACTAGGACAATCAATAATTGTTTTATTTGGTTTTAATGATTTGATAATTTCTACAGCCTTTAATGCTTCGAGCCAATTCAGATTTAATTCTTCTGACAAGACAGCGTCATCAATTTCTTGCGGTTCGATGACAATAATTTTATATTTGCTAATTTGTTGAATTTTAGGGAAGAGTGTTTCTCTTTGTTTAGGAGTAAGGAGCTTTGAATCTTTGACACCAAGCTTATCTAACTTTGGTAAGTCTTTTTCATCCATCATAACTCCTGCTATAACTAATGGGCCAATAACTGGGCCTCGTCGCGCTTCATCAATCCCTGCAATGAGTTTCTTTCCTGTTTCAGTCATTTTCCACCAAGTTAGGTGCTCTACTAATTCTTACTTCCCTATTTTTTAAAGTCTTCTATTTATCTTTTTCTATTATTGTAAGAAATTCTGCAGGCATTATTATTCTCGTTCTCTTTATATTTCTCAGAATAAGTAAATCTTTATCAAGAGTAATGATAAAATCTGCATCAATCTGGTTTGCTAAAGATAAAAATTTGTCATCCTTAGGATCACGACACTGTGTTATTAGATGGGATGTATTCTGTTGAATAAAAAAAGAAACTTCTTGGAATATATGTATAAATTGCTCTTGTTTCTCCTTTTCAAGTTCAAATTTAGGTCTTGCCAAAACCTCTTGTAGTTCTTCCTGGATTTCTCCTGTATAAAAGTTATATATTTCTCCTTCCACTACTAACGCAAAGACTCTTGCAGCTATTCCTTTATCTGCCAATAATGCCGCTACAAGACAACTCGTATCTAGAATAATTTTATTCTTTACGTGTTCTTTTGACTTCTGCAACAATCTCTTCCTCAGTAAACTTTTTCTTGATTGCATCTCGCAATGTTTTAAACTCTCCAATAAGTTGTTGTTTATCTACTCGTTTCATCACAATAATATCTTTGTCTACTAACATTATACTAAACAGCGTACCTTTTGGTGCCGGCATTTTTTCCCTTATTTCCTGCGGGATAACTACTTGTCCGCGCTCTCCAATTGTTGTTAATTCGACGTTCATGATCATTTACCTCCTTCGGTATATCATATTAGTATGATTATCATATTTAAAGCTTTCTCTTTTTCTAGACAGGATAAACTCAACATAGAGAAATCTCTCTTGTAAATAAGAAGAAACATAATTATTAAATACTAACAAACAAAGTTACAGACTATGACTGAGACACTTGAAGTAACACTAGAATTACAAATGCAGGAATTCACTCAATTTCTAGGTCCTAATTTTGAACAGAATAATTGGTGCCAAGCACTTTATAGAAAAAGTCTTACAACTGTGCAACTTCCAAGACCTGAAAAATGTGAAAATATTCCACCTCAAGGAAAACCACATATTATAGTTCCTGAACAACTTTTGGTACAAACTACTAAAGGACAATGGCAACAACACCCTGTTGTATTCCTGCATTATGGAACTTATGAAGCACTAAAATACAGACATGGAAGCCTTGTAGTTTTTCTTGCTGATAGGGGTTATGCTCAAATTCCCTATGATACTTTTATGGGTCCTCCATTAGAAGCTTTCTATGAAGAAGCTAAACGTTTGGGATTGACTTCTGGATCTGCCATAGATCTAAGGGGATATTCTCAAGGCGATTATTAACCATCAATATTGGTATTAGACATATTTTCTACTCGTCTAAATATTTATAAACTGTACGATACCCTTATAACACCTACTTCCCATCATATACTATGAAATTCCTCATTATTGGTGACTTGCACGGCAATAGACCTAAGATTTACTTTAAAGAGTTTGATGCAATTATAGCACCTGGTGATTTCTGTTCTGATGCCTTACGCACTGTCATGTTTCAAGCGTTGCAACTGAGACTGAAAGATCCAAAATCCAAAGTCATGTGGTGGGAATTAATTAGCAGAAGAAAAGCACAAGCAATGATTGACAAGTCACGAGCAGATGGAAGAAAAATCTTAGAATATCTCAACACTCTTGGTGTTCCTGTCTATGTTCTGCCTGGCAACTGGGATTGGACAAAAGATCCTGAAAGCAAGTTTGATTATCTTCGAAAAGACCACTGGAAATTTTTGATCAAAGGATTAAACAATATTCATGACATGCACTTACGCTTTTTAGACATAGGCAAATTTCAATTGATAGGTCATGGTATTACTTCTGGACCTGAATATCCACAGCACAAAGAAGAATTAGCACGCTTTACGAAAGCACAATTAACACACAAGAAAAAGAAATATGATCTCCTGCATAAACAAGTAGATAATCTCTTTCGAAAAGCAACTAAGCCTGTGATATTTTTATCGCACAATGTTCCTTTTAATACACCTATAGACATGATCTTAGATACCCGATCTCCGAGATATGGACTTCATTTTGGCTCTTTGTTAGCACGAGAAATGATTGACAAACATCAACCTCTTGTTTGTGTTGGGGCACATATGCACGAGCATTTTACTTCTCATCAGATGGACAAGACTACTGCAATTAACGCTGGCTTTGGCTCGAATGTGAATGTGTGGTTAGAAGTAGAAGGCAATACTATTAAGAAATTAGAATTTAAAAGAAGATAATTTATTGCCAAAACATAACTTTGCCTTGTAGACCTTGCTGTCTTAACAAAGCTGTGAATACTGTTTGATCTTGTTTTGCAATTGGTTCTACAGCTGTTACGAATCTATCATCTTGTGTTTGACTTGTTCTCAATGCATATCCTGGGACAACGACTGTGCTTTGTCGACCATAAAATTGTGTAAGTGCTGCTCTGAACGCAGGCATATGTTTTCCTGGACCCCATAAGTCTCTAGACACTTGATGTTTTCTATAGCCTCTAACTGCTCTTAACATTGTTGCTTGACTTATAGATGGATCTTGTTCTGGTATTGTTGCTAAGACTAAATTTCTTTCTGCTAATGCTAAACCTGCTTGTATTTCTGTTAGATCTTCTATAGTAGGTTCATCTAGACGAGGTAAGAATAAAGTATACAGCACTTCTTGTCCTCTAAAATTTGTAGATCCTTCAGCAAAAGGGAGAATACTACCTACTCTTAAAGCAGTTACTGGACGCATTTCACCGATGTGTGTGTAGTCTTTTGTCATTTTATTGTATAAATTATTAATATATTGTAACTTTAAAGCTTGATGGCTGATCGCTCTGATATAAATTAAGAACATCTCTTTGTAGAGGAGCATCTTGTTTTAGGTTATCAGGCAAAGACAATCCTTCAAAACAAAGATCAATTGTTGTTTTTCCTTTTTGAATTGTGAATAATCGCTCAACAAAAGTATTTATATATCTTAGATTTTCTAGACTAGAAATTACAGTTGTACCGAGCATTTTAGTTATTCTTCTTGTGTCTCTTGTGACTTCTGGAGATTCATCGGGAGTTGGATTTGCTGCTCTTACAAGCTGACATAATGCTTCAGATCGAGGATTGGTATTACTATAAGCAACTTTGAGATCTATATCACGGTATTTACTTCTATCATCAACTTCTACTACAGAACCTACTATTTCTGCATCTACACCATATTGTCCTAGTAATCTTTCTACAGCGAAAAGTAAACCTAAATCTGTTGCTCTAATCTTGCTTTCGTCTAAGTTTGTTATTGTCATTGTTTACTCCTTATTGATTGTATTATTAGATATTTCTTATTTATAAATCTTTCTATTAGTAGTTACTTAGAAGTAGTTACTTTTAAGATGTTCAGAATGTCTTCTTTTGACCTTGCTGTATTGAGCTTTTCTCGCAGTCTAGCGCCGTTAGTAATGCCTTTTGTGAAATATTGACAAATCTGTTTCAAGCGGACAAAAGAGCCTTCTGTATCTAGTTGTGCATACTCAAAACAGAGATCTAATTTTTCCTGTGCTGTTTGCTCTAGAATTTCATTAGTTTTTTCATACTGCAGAATATTCTTGAAAATCATAGGGTTGTGTTGCGCAGCACGGCCGATCATAATATAATCACATTTAGTTTCTTCCAATAATTGGAGTGCTTTTTGTGGGCTATCGACATCACCATTACCAATGACAGGAATACTGACTGCTTGCTTGACTTGCTTGATGAGATTCCAATCTGCTTTTCCTGAGTATTGCTGTTCTTGCGTGCGTGCGTGGATAGTTAAAGCACAAGCGCCTGCTTTTTCAACTACTTTTACTAATGCTAAAGCTTCTACTTTTTGAAAGCCAGAACGCATTTTAACTGTGACAGGTTTATTGACTCCATTGACTAATGCTTCTATAATTTCTTTGACTTTGTCTTTTTCTTTTAACAAAGCTGACCCATATCCTTGAGCAACTATTTTCTTTGAGGGACAACCGAGATTTAAATCAATAACATCGAAATTCTTTTTGAGTTTATT
>JAUXTV010000191.1 GCA_030679025.1 Candidatus Woesearchaeota archaeon | reverse complement strand
GCGCCTTGAAAATCGAAATTATAATCCCTATCGCCCGCCCTTGCTGAAAGCTCAAACCCGTCATTGCCTCGATAAGTGTATTCTACATTATTTATGCTTACTTCTTCCTGGTTATTGTTTCTACTAAATAAATAATCAGTTGAAAACATCCACAAAGAAGCAGCTGCGATAGAAGTAAATACGAAACTTTTCCAGTTTTTAGTTAATTCTTCGAGCGTTTGCATTTGGTTAGAATAATATTAAAAAAATAAAAAAAAGAAGTAAAAAATTACTTCTTGAATAACAGCCTAACGAACAAGACTGCCAATGCTACCAAAACTAAGTCTGCAACAATCCAGAATAACTTTGGTTTTTGTGTAAACCAGGATTTCCAGCTTGATGTTACAGGAGCAGTTACTGTACCAGTTACCTGATTTTCTGCAGGTGCTTCTACATTAACTGTCACTAGCTTTGATGCAATTAAGCCTGAGTCTTTCCTTAAGTTTACTCTTAGGTTGTGCTTTCCAGCTTCTACGCCCTGCTTTAATCTCAAGTAGGCATATGCATGGAACTCATCACCTGGGTAAAGGATTGATGGTGCTTCTACGCCAAGGACATCTGCCCATTGCGCTTCAGTTACATCTACCATTACAGGCATTGGTTCGCTACCAGTATTCTTCAATACTATTTCTAAAGATAACTTACCGCCGTCTAATACCTTAAGGTTTTGGTTAAGCACTTGTAATTGTGTGCTGCTTTCTACATTTGTTTCTGCTTGGGAACCTGCATCGCAAGTTACAACCATTTTCTGCATCAATGAATGGGTATCACCATCATTGAAATGTGCAACTGCTTCAACAAAGTATTCGCCAGCTATTACATTCTTTGGCACTGCTAATTCGAATTGTGCAACATAGTCATTATCACTGTCATCAAATTCGTCCAAGTCAAATGATTCGGAATCTTTCCTGTATGAAAAGTCCTTTGCAAAGAACTCTACGTAGACATCGTCTTCGCTGTCAGTTCCTGCATTTTCTACTTGAACTTGCATACCTACCTTC
>JAUXTV010000189.1 GCA_030679025.1 Candidatus Woesearchaeota archaeon | reverse complement strand
TTATGTTTGGTATTCCTGGGGAAACTTATGAAGAAGCACTACAAACTATTAGCTTGATCAAGAAATTAAACCCTACCTATGCAAAATTCTTCCAACATACTTTCTTTGAAGGCCAAGAACGTGCAGAATTAGAAAAAGTTGGAACTCTTATCACTGAAGATTTAGAGAATGTTACTGGTAATACTGTTACTTTTGTACCTCATAGCATGACTAGAGAGCAACTAGAAGGCTTAGTACCTACTGCTTATCGTCAGTTTTACTTACGACCTAAATATGTCTTTAATTATGTGAAGCGCATGCGCAGCGTAGAAGATGTTAAGCGTGCAATGAATGGATTTAGAGCAGTTATTTCTATGAAGAGCCATTAATTCTCTAAGCTATCTTTTTACAGATTACTCCAGTGCCAAAAGCATAATATTCTCTAAGAGGAAAGAGTTTGTCTAGATGGATTAAATGCTTTCTTACACTTAGTGGTAATATTTCTTTTCTATTTGTAGCAAATGGAGGCAATACTGTTAAACCAAAACTTTTTTCTATTTTTAATCCAGCTCTTCGAACGAGATGTTTTAGCCTTGGTAATGAATATTCTTCTTCATATCCAAATTCCCATTTTCCTGTTAGCCTAATAGTTGCTATTTTAACTGCTCTATACCAAAAACAATATTTGTTGGGAAGAATAATAACTACATAGCCACCTTTTTTAGTAATCCTTGCCATTTCTTTTGTTGCTTTGAGATTATTTGGCTCTGGGAAATGTTCAAGCACTCCAGAATTATATACTAAATCGAATGTGCCATCTTTGAAGGGCATCTTGAAAATATCTCCCAAGACTGTATGCTTGGCGTTTTTCTTTGCAAGAGCTAAACTTTTTTTTGATAGATCTAGTCCATAGGTTTCTTGTTTCTTAAAGGCTGCTAGAGTATCACCAGAACCACATCCAGCTTCTAATACTTTTGCGCCTTCTGGTAAATTATCTGCAAAATTCTTCATGAAATTATAATAGTGTAAACTATAATCTGAAATCTTTTTTCTATTTTCCCATACATTGTCCCATACTTCAGTCATAGTGTCTCTCCTGATTCAAATCGCAAATTCAAATCCCCATTTATAGTTAGTGAATACAGACCAATATACTTTTAGTACTATTAACCAGATTATAGTTATAATTGCTAGTGCTGTATACCTTACTTTTGCATTTTGTATCTCTATTAAACTTTTTGCTACTAACATCATGAACAAAGGCACTAAATAAGAAACATATCTAAAGGAATATACTGGAAAGAATATACCTATAGCTGCCAAGAATACTACTGGTAAGGCTACGTTTCCTGCCATAATAATGAACTCTTTTTTGCCAGTTTTCCATACTCTATATAGTCCATAGATTGCAAGTCCTACAAGACCTACAGCTAATAGGATAACTGAGAAGTGGTTTTTGAGAGCATAGGAAAAGTCCATAGCAACCGCATATTTATACCAGGTATAGGGCACATGCATTGGATTTAAGGTTGTAATTGTTTTAATTGCACCTTGTGTTATATTGAACTTGAATTGCTCTTTGAAGAAAGGAATCCATAATGCCCATCCGAGTGCAGTTATTATTCCAGAAATGATTATGGGTTTCAGTTTTATTTTTGTTTCTTTAGTTATTTTTAATACTAAGAAAATACTATATTGCGCAAATACGAAAAAAGCAGCGAACATATGTATGTAGAACGCAGCGATGTATATGGCTGTTAGTCCTATCAACCCTATTATTTTTTCATCTTTAAGGTACTTCATCATAATTATTATTGCACCTACGCACATGATCATCAGCAAGGCATAGGCACGTATATGTTGAGAATAAATCAGATGGAATGGAGATAGTGCCAAGAGATATGCAGTAAGTAAAGCTATTTTCTCACCCAATATCTTTTTTGCCAAGAAAAATGTGACTATGATACTTACTAATCCTAAAAGGATCATTACTATTCTTAACGCTAGTATGGATTTACCACTTAACCACCAGAATGGTGCTAAGAAAACATAAAATAAAGGTACGTGAGCGTGTGTACCTACATTTTGAAGAAATGTTCCGTCTACTATTTGATCAGTCATGATAAAGGACCATTTTTCATCAGTACCATCTGCTTTAGCATCGATATTGTATACTCTCAAGAGCAGTGCTACTATCAGAATGAGTATCAACGACAAGTATATTTTCTTTTTATCCATACTTGCCATTATCTAAGAATGCTTAATAACCCTTTCGGCTCTTTCTTATTTTAATAGGCCTAATTTTGCCTTAATAATCAGTTTTGAGTATTCTTTTAACGTTATCCACAACTTCAGTTTACTGAGTCCACGCTTTAAATCATATCTATAGACTAAGGGAATTTCTTTTACTTTCAAACCATACTTTCTCATTTTTATAAGTGTTTCAGCCAATCCAGCAAATCCTTTAGCAGTTATTATTTTTCTTCCATGATCTCTTACTAGATTTTTTATGATACTTCCTTTATATGCTCGATATCCAGTAGTATAATCTCTTAATTTTTTTACAGGGAATAATATCTTTAGTACCATATTGATACATCCACTGAGAAATATCTTGTATCTTGGATATCCTATTTCCTGACTTCCTTTCTGGAACCTTGACGCAACAACAAAATTATATCCGAGAGTAATTTCTTTTACCATTTCTTCAATATATTTTGGATCGTGTGTGTCATCTGCATCCATAGTTACTACAACATCATCTTCCTTTATTCTTTTTGCAGTTTCGTTAAAAATATCATTTAAAGTTGTGCTTAACCCTTGATTTACTTCGTGCTGCACTAATATTATTTTTGCTTTCTTTGCGAATTTTTTTACAATTTCAACAGACTTGTCTTTACTTCCATCATCTAAAATTAAAATTGCATAGTCTTTTTTTAGAACTTTGGTTAATTTTGCTAAGTGATTACCTATATCTAACTCCTCATTGTACATAGGCATGGCAACAATAACTTTCATTTATTTAACACCTTTGACGAGTATTGCGCCACCAAGCTTATTGACCAAGGGAAGAACAGACATGATTTTATCCAATGCTATGAACGGATAAGCTAGTGTATCTGATGTTGTTCTAGCAATCCAAAAATCTACTTTTACTTTAATATCTCTAAATCCAGCATTTTCTATGAATTTCTTAGACTCTTTAATTGTATAATGTATATCGCACTCTTCATCCTTAGGCAGAATATACTTCCAAGCAAATCTTTGGAATATCAAGAACCATGGAGAATACTTGTTGGGGAAATCGACAACTATGCGACCTCCTGGTTTTGCTACTCTATAGAGCTCTTTGGCTGCTTTTTTTACATCTGGAACATATCTCAATGCGGCAAAAGATATTATACCATCAAATTGATTATTCTTAATTTTATC
>JAUXTV010000183.1 GCA_030679025.1 Candidatus Woesearchaeota archaeon | reverse complement strand
ATGTCTTGATCTCTTGTATTTTAAGCTTAAGAACAAAAGATGAAGTTACTGGACCTGCATCTCAAAGATTGTTTGCCTTGGCAGATACTCCGAAAGGACTTTTAGGCCTTAATCTTAAAGTCATTGAGCAAGCAATCTATCCTGCTGGATTTTACAAGACCAAAGCACGAACAATTCATAAGATTTGCAAGATTCTTTTAGAACAGTATGATGGGCAAGTTCCGAAGACACGAGAAGAACTTTTACAGCTACCTGGTGTTGGACCAAAAACTGCAGCAATTACGATGGTCTACGGACATAGCATACACGAACACATTCCTTGCGATTCACATGTTCACCAGATAGCAAATAGACTTGGTTGGGTCAAAACAAAGAAACCTGAAGACACTGAACATGAACTTAAAAAAATAGTTCCTAAACGCTACTGGAAGGATTTAAACGATATGTTTGTGCAGTTTGGACAAAATTTTTGTAAGCCTCTTTCTCCTTGGTGTTCAAAGTGTCCTGTTGCAAAGCATTGTCCTAAAATAGGTGTGAAGAAATCTCGATGATCGATTACAGAAAACTATAAAAGGACCTTCATCTTTCTCATGATCTGAGGTGGTTCTTATGGCGGATGTCCGTTTTATTAACTTGAGAACATTTGATGCAACTGAGGTAAGCAAGATCAAAACTATAGTAAATCCTTATGTTGAAAAATTACAGCGTGATATTCGCAACTGCGCAATTGCTTTTTACGGCAAGAAATATGACAAAACTGGGGACAGAGTCAAATATTCTTTTCATGCACGTCTAGAAGGACCAAGTTTTCTCCTTTCTGCACAGGCTTTTGATTGGGATGTCAACATTGCAGCACATAAAGTGATGAAGAAATTAGAAAGTGAAATGAAACGTCGCTTTAAAACTGAAGGACAAAAGCAAGGCAAGATTCATGTCAAAGAACGTGGGCGACAACAAAAAAGAAAACGATCCTAACCTATGAAGCAAGTTATTTTAGTTCGACAGGACCTCAAGATGGAGAAAGGCAAATTGTCTACGCAAGTGGCGCATGCTTCAGTTGAGGCTGTCTTATCTTCTTCTAGTGCTAAGGTAGATGATTGGCGAGAAGAAGGCATGAAAAAAGTTGTTCTTAAAGTCAAAAATGAAGCAGAATTAAGATCTTATCAACAATTAGCTAAGCGTGAGAAATTAGTAGCTTCCTTAATTACAGATGCTGGACATACTTTCTTCAAAGAACCAACCACTACTTGCTTAGGGATAGGACCTGATACTGATGAGAAAATCGATAAGGTTACCAAGGATTTGAAACTCTTATAGTTTACTACTTTTAAGTTACTACATATAGAAAGCTTTAAATATTTAGACTTCTTCTAGTTTGGATGGTTTCGGTCTCAGAATTACCTACTTTAAAAGATCTTGAAGCAGCCAGACATTTTCTTGCTGTAGCTAGCGAAACTCCTTATAGTCCCGCAAGCTATTACGTCGATAAAAAACGCCGTGCTCTCATTGTCAGCACTCCAGATAAAAAGAGACAAGTAGCTTTACTTGATACCTCTGAACGCGATATTCATATTCAATATAAAGTACGTACTCGATGGGCTCTCAAGGTTGTAGATGCCTATGAACGTTTTCCTGTAGTCTTTCTTTTAGCTGAAGAATCTCAACGTCCTACTGAAGATCTTACGGAACGTGTTGCAATTATGCTTGATTCCTGCACTCGCCAACAACTAACTGATTTAACTAGTCTTTTTGGTAGAGTTACTTTAGGTGGTTATGCTCATGAATTTGGACAACCTCTTTCTGGACAGAATCGATCTCTTACTGCTTTCTAATGTTATCAGCATTTAGTCATCCAAATCTTACTTCTTCCCTGTTTTGTTGCTTCAAACACTAAAACATTTTCAAACAGCGCTAGTTTGTTAATTCTTTTACTTCCTGAGGTTTTCATTGTTATTCTTGTATTTTCTTTTAACCCTTCTATTGTCGGAGGATCTGTTTTACTTGAAAACCACAAAATCATCTCATTTTTTTCTTTATTGATTATAGGATTCCATTCATCATAAGTTGAGTTTATTAATTTCTTTTTTCCTTGTTTTGTTCTTAGCATACTATCTTCATTCCCTTCTTCATTTGTCCAATATACTATTTTATATTTATTATGCTCTTGTTTAATCACTGGATTTTCTTGATTGTGTTTTTCTTTAAATATTTTAGTTTCATTAGTCTCCCTGTCATGCAAGACTATATCCCATCTACTAATCGCTCTTTTTATCTGCCAAACAACATATCTCTCTGTTAGGTCTATATTTGTATCATCTACATTATTTTTTGTTAGCTGAATTTTTTTGTCATTCATTAGACAACCATCACTTAGACCATTTCTGGTTCTATCGCACATCATAATCTCAAAATCATGACCGTCATATTCATGCCATCCTATGCTGTTGTTTCCTATTTTTGGCTTTAACTTGAGACTCATATTACTTGTTACTTGTGTTTTTGTATCATTTTCCAGGCAACCACCAATATAACCATTATTTCTTAGATCACACATTATGACTTGCGCATCTGGATTGTATTCTATCCACACTATAGCGTTTTCAAAGATTGCCGGATCTTCTCTTATTACATTTGCATCAGTTATTGCACTTGTTCCATTACTATTGAATAGCATTACTTGCTGATAATCACTTATCCAGACTATATTTTCTCTGTATATTGCTGGGCTAGTAGCTTGCATATTATTAGGGCTTATAGGTATATCATTACTACAGGAACTATCTTGCATTGCATCGGTGTTTGCCGAAACTGCTAAGCTAC
>JAUXTV010000179.1 GCA_030679025.1 Candidatus Woesearchaeota archaeon | reverse complement strand
GGAGTCCTAGAATAAGACTGCCTTCTCAAGGAAGAATGTGCTGAAAAATATATTTTCAAGAAGAGAGATAACAACATTTAAATAAAAGAAAAGAAAGGCAAATGAGAAAAGAGATGAAACAAAAACTTCTAGCATGCACTATTAGTAACAGTAAAATAAAAAATGTTCTCTATCATGAAAGTGGAATAATGGTGAACATGTAATGGACTTGCTCAAAAGATTAATGGAGTTGCCTGGACCAAGCGGAGATGAATGGAGAGTTCGCGAGCTGATCAAAAAAGAAATCAAACCTTATGTCGATGAGTTATATGCTGATAAATTTGGTAACCTAATCGCGCATAAAAAAGGAAAGGGCGCGAAAGTGATGCTGGTTGCTCATATGGATGAAATTGGACTCATGGTGAAAAGTATTGAATCAAATGGTATCATGTGTTCTGAGATTGGCGGTTTTGAGGCAGTCTCTTTGCTTGGGGAAATAGTGGAAGTAGAAGCGAATGGAAAATTTATCACAGGCATCATAACAACAAAAGAGTTGGCGAATGATGATCCTATAAAGAAAGCGACTAAAATGGAAGATTTAATTATTGATACTGGATTTTCTAAGGAAGAACTGATGAAGCAAGGTGTGGAAATTGGATCTTATATTCACTTGCATCCTCGGGTCATATCTTTGAGAAATGAAAAATTGATTGCGGGAAAAGCATTGGATGATCGAGTTGGATGTTATGTCTTGATTGAGCTCGCGAAAAGATTAAAGAAAAAAGACAGTGATATTTACTATGTATTCACAGTGCAGGAAGAAATCGGATTATATGGGGGAGAAACATCAGTCTATGGATTAGAGCCCGACTGGGCGATAGCTGTTGATGTTGCAAGCACTAATGATTTCAGCGACCAGGTGACAAGAAAAATCGGCAATGGTCCTTGTCTCACAATCAAAGATGCAGACATGATTACTAATCGAACCATTAATGACTGGCTGAAGGTATTGGCAAGAAAAAACAAGATTCCTTTGCAATTAGACATCAGTGATTTTGGCACAACAGACGCGTTAACCATCTCTGTAGCGAAAGGAGGTATCCCTTGTACAGTCTTAGGGATCGTCATTCGCAATATCCACACTACAATCGGTATCGCAAGCTTGCACGACATCCAGTACCTTATACAATTGTTAGAAGAATTGCTGAAAGAGCCCGCAAAAAAATGTAATTTATATTAGAAATCATAGTTGTTTCTTTAAACTAACCTCAAGCAACCAAAAGATGTATATAGTTTAATGACTCATGGTTAATGAAACGTAAACTACTCAAGCACTAAAGTGCTGAGCGTTCCACTAGGAACATTATCCCTCAACTCATCCGCAGTTCTATAAGAGCTTACCCTTGTAGCTTTGGAATCATCACCGGAGATGTATGGTTGGTTTACTGCAACCAAAACGCTGTCAGACATGCTGCCGCGTTTCGCAAGATTGATGCTTGCGTTCAGGTCAGCGTTCAAGGAATAACCGCATTGAGTACAGCGAAAGAAATTACCAGTGCGAGAACCAAGACTTATACAATGAGAGCAGATTTGGCTTGTATAACAAGGATTCACTTTGACTACTTGAATGCCTTTGATGGTTGCTTTATAGGTGATAAAGTTCTGAAGCTGATAAAAGCTCCAGCCATGCAGCCAAAAATTGATGTTCTTTCCTAAACGTTTTCTGCGTATGCCTTTGAGGTTTTCCAAGACAATCTTATCTCCTGGTTCTGCTGTAGATATAATTTCTTTGCTGACGTTGTGGTTCACCCAAGCTATGAAACGTTGCTCTCTGCCAGAAATTTTCCTTAACAACTGTTTGGCAGATTTTGTGCATTTAGCCTGAAGTTTCGCCTTTAAACGCTTGAACATGATTCTTTTTTTCTTGACTTGTTTGGAGCTAAAAAATCGTTTGTCAGAAGCGACTACGAGATGGCGAATGCCAAGGTCAATGCCTACAGTTTTTCCATCATTCGCTACCGAGGGAATATTTCGTGTAAAGGTGATATGGATAAACAACTGCTCATGTTGCATCATCACTTGCGCAGTCTGCCATGACCAATCCAGATATCTCCAATAGTACTCAGGAATATCTAGAGGAATATCCATTCTTCCCTCGATCGTTGTCAATCGCACCTTATCAAAGCTGAAGGTGAAAGTTCGTTTATCAAAGTCAAGAGGAAGATATGCTTTAAAGAGAGGTTGTCTTCCTTTGCTTTTTTTGACTGATCGTAAAGTTTGTGAAGCAACGCGATTCGCGTTGATGATGAATTGTGAGGGGAGATGGAATTGTTGTTTTGCCCGATAATAGCAGAGATGATGCAGCTGGTAGCGATTGCTTATTTTGTTGGTATATCCTTGTTCCGCGATATAAGCGACAGCCTTGCTATAGACTTCCATGGTCTGCAGCAATGCTGGATTCTTTCTCATCTTGAGCTTGAGGGTAACAACAGATTTCATAACGCTAAAAAGACAGGAGTATTTATAAATCAGAGGAGGGTCTTTGAGAAGTACCTATGAGCTTTAACATCCATGTTCAAGAAGGAAGATGTGCTCTCATCTCAGGCTTAAAAGCACTGAGTGTCCAAGCACATCAACTCCCATGAAAAAAATAAAGCCAAAACACAAACTGACTGCTGAACAAATGGACGAGTTGATAGAACGTGAAATTCTTAGATAGTAATATTCAAAACAAGAAATTAATTAGGTGTAGTAGCTTGTTGAAGTAGAATAACAGGAGAGCCTGCAATAGTTGCGCGTTGTAACATTAAGGTGCTGATGACGTTTCCTTGGTAAAAAGTAAGGGGAGTAGTAGTTGAAGTGATAGAACGTCCATTGCCGCTATATTGTTGTAGACCTAAATCAATAATAACCTTTTTCCCTCCTTCATCAGCGACAAGATTGATTTTTCTTCCATTAATAAGATTGTCTGCATTTTGATCTATAGCGAGATTGCCATTAGCATCTATTTGAGTAGAATAGGTGTTGCCTCCCCTTATAATTATTGCATTTGCTGGAAAACAGGAAGTAGTACTACCACATTGATAAGTAACGGAAAAAATAGTCATAGACGTATCGAATTCTGTGAAATCTAGTACTTGTTGCACAGGATCAAAGGCTTTATAGTAAATCACATGACTTGTTGCAGTATTATCAAGGGGACTAGTTTGGTCGGAAAGGACAAAGAAATTATCAAGCCCAATATTATAGGACGTCGGTGAAGCAGCTTCAACAAATACTAAATAAGACGGTATGGGAGGACTATGATGATAATATCCATAATAAAATCCATTTTGTCCATCGTGAGCTAAATAAGGAAAAGTATAGATTGAGCCTTGTATATTAGAAAATTCTAAGTTATAGATATCAAAAGTTGGGGATGCAAAAAAAAGTTTAGTGGTTGTAAAGGCAGGAATAGATCGTGTCGCGAATCCTGTGTTGCTTGAATAAAGAGAGGAGACAAAAATTGCTCCTAGAATCAAGAGAACTATTACAAAGAAACTCTTCTGTGCCATGCCTTTTCCCATAGGAAAAAATGTAATGATAAATGATATATATATAATGGTGCTTAAATATAGAGATTAGAGAAGCTAAATAAAACTTATCAAGTCTGTAAAATAGCTCAGATATACTCCAGACATCGATTTAGATAACTATAGCGAATAAGGAAAAAAGACCGAAAGCTTTTTAAAGTATCACCACCATTATACTTATGATGATTATAGAAAGACCAGAATACATCAGGAGAATTGAGAAAACCAACAAGTGGATGCTCGTCTACGGAAGAAGAAAAACAGGCAAGACCTTTTTAATAAACAAATTTATAAAATTTGATGAGTATTTTTTTGTTAAAACAGATAAGTCCATATTGACCAAAGAAAGTAAGCAGATAAGTTATGAGACCTTTATGGAAATTCTAAAAAGAAGCCTAGATGAAAAAAAGACTGTTGTCATTGACGAGTTTCATAGGCTTGGGACAGAATTCTTTGACTTTATTCATTTTGTGGAGAAAAAAGGTAAACTTATTTTGATTTCTTCCACATTATTTTTGTCAAAAAAATTAATAACATCAAACTCTGCTCTGCTAGGTTTGTTTGCTGAATGTCCTGTAGAAGTCATAAGCCTCAAAGATGTGTTGAACGCGTTAAAGGGATTCAAATTTTCAAACAAAGAAAGGTTGGAATTAGCCATATTGTTGAGAGAACCCATTGCGATAGACTATTTTGATGAAAAAAAGAGCGCGAGGGAGATTATCGTGAATGTTGTTTTGGGCTCGTTAAAGACAATCCCTGCGCTAACCGGAGAGATTTTTTTTGAGGAAGAGCGGGAAATGTCCGCGGTCTATGAAGGAGTCTTAAGGGCGGTCTCTTTAGGTAAGGGTGTCTCCGGAGAGATTGCGAGCTACCTCTTTTCAAAATGGCTGATAAAAAAAGATGATCCAAGCATCATACAGCAGTATCTGAATAACTTGCTCTCTTTCGGAATCATAAAAAGAATTGAGATGGTGAATAAAAAAAGATTTGTCTATAAATTAAAATCGTCTCTCGCTAAAATCTATTATTACATAGATGAGAAGTATAACCTAAGCGAAAGAACAGTTAGTGAAAAAGAGCTCGCGGTCATTATCAACGAAGTAATGCCAAAAATTGTTGAGGAGAATGTGAGAGAGCACTTGGCTGAAAAGTTCGGATTGAGAGAAGGAGTTATAGAAGGCAAAGACTATGAGATAGATGGTTGTCTGCTTAAATTTAATAAACCAGTGATGGCTATAGAGATTAAATGGAAAAAAATGAGGAAAGCTGATATCACTCGAAGCGTCGAGACCGTGCATAAGGTCGCTTGCGAAAGGAGAGTTTTATTTGTCCAGGATAAATCAGATAAGGCGATAAAAGAGGCTATGAAAAAGACAGATATAGGAAAAAAGATTGAAGTTTTTGATGTTGATGATCTCTAAGCGAGTAGAAAAATCTAGAGATAAAGAATGTAAATAGTTGTTCTTAAACATAGATATTAGAGAAGTTAAATAAAACTTATATAGGTAAAGAAGATCAGCAAGACTATGAATAAAAGAAATTGGCAAGTATTCGGTCCGTCAAAAAAAACAAGATTTACTATTGTAGCGATTGTAGTGGTAATACTCTTAGTGGTTGCCGCTTGGTTATGGATAAGTAATGATAGTCCGACTGCAGCAGTGATTAATGAACCATCAAATCAACTAACTGGTGCATCAGTTCAAGAGCAGCAGCAAGAACAAGAAACGCAGCAGCAGATAGAGCAAGAAGAAATACCTGTTGAAGAAACTCCAGAAGAACAGCGCCAATATTATACTTATCAAGGACAGTGTGCTTTTGATTTAAAACAACGTCAGGATGATGTTGCAGAAACAACAAATGTAGTAACTACTTATCAACAAGAAATAGATACCTTAAGTACTGAATATGAACAGAAAAAGAAAGAGTTAGAAGAGCAATATGTAATTCCTTTAGACATCCTCAAGACTAAAAAAGATAAGGCACAAGAAGAAGCAGATGTTGCCAAAGAAAGACATGATCAACTGCAAGCTACTTGTAATGTGCAACAACCACAATAAGTTTGTCCCTAGCTTAGAGTAAATTTTTCTCCAATAAGTTTAAAAAAGAAAATATAAGAAGAATAAGCATGGAACAGCAAGATGTCAAATTTTTCAAGATCGCTATTGCTAGCGTTCTAGGTCTTTTAGTATTATTGCTCATAACAGCAGTAACTATTGCAGCTTATAGTTCAAATGTTCCTACTTATCAACAAACAACCACAAGCACCAACTATGCAACTGCGCCAACTGAATGGTCAAATCTCGATAAAAGTAGATATCAACCAGAAGAGCAAAGAACACCAGTCAATTGTAATATCTATCCTTGTGCATATCAAGAAAATATGAACAGTCCTCCTTGTACTGATCCTTGCAAGGTGCGTGTCGAATACACTAACAAGTATTTCCTGCCTTATCCAAAATACACTTATGATCGTTACTATAATGAGCCTTACTATGCTTATCCTACCTATAGTCAACCACATTATGCACTAAATCAGCGATTTTTCCATCACAGAATCGTGCAGTCTGATTATACTTACTAAATAAAAATAAGATTAAGCAATGCAGAGGGTTATATTCTAAAAAAATTATTAGTTTAGCAAGTTGCTCAAACTGGTGTAGTCATAAAAAACTAGCTGAATAGACATCACTAAATCAGGCTTATAAAATGGCGTGTAAACCTTCTTAAATACAAAGATGTTGTAAAGAAGGATGGTAAAGAGGGGAGAAATTATAGAGAAGAACATTCTTGACGATTTTTGTATAAGGTTTTGTAAGATTGTTGAAAAGTATACGCAGTATATTATTGTTTCTGGATTTGTTGCTATTGCTTCAGGAAGAACGCGCGCAACAGAAGATATCGATATGATTATAAAAAAAATAGATAGGGTGGTATTTTCTAAGATGCATAATGACCTTATAAGAAATAAGTTTGTCTGTGTGCAGTCAGATAATGCTGGCGAAATATTCGAAGAGTATCTGCAAAATCAGCTTAGCGTCCGGTATACTGATAAAAATAAACCGCTTCCAGAAATGGAAGTAAAATTCGCGAAAGATAGCATTGATGAATATCAGCTGCAAACAAGAGTAAAGCTAGCATTGACAGGTCTGGATATATGGTTTAGCTCCATAAACATGAACATTGCTTTCAAGGAAGAATATTTAAAAAGTCCAAAAGACATGGAAGATGCAAGACATTTGAGAATAGTGTATGAAGAAATTATAGATGAGCGTGAAATACAAAAGATAAAGAAGATGATAAGTAAAAAAAGGTTGCAATGAATCAACGTCTTGAAGCTGTAGAACGATTAGCGCATAATGTGAGACAGAGCAATGGAAAGTGGAAAAAAGTGCATACTGAGTTTATCAATGCCCAGTTTGAAAAAGCATATCAAGCCATAAACAAGTTAGTGAAAGAAAAAAATGGAAAGAAAAAAATTATGCAGATCTATAGAATTAAGAATGAAAAAGGCTATCCAGAATTATTAAAAGAGTGAAAAGAGAAAAAAGCATGAATAA
>JAUXTV010000178.1 GCA_030679025.1 Candidatus Woesearchaeota archaeon | reverse complement strand
AGCTCCCAAGAGCGTTTTAAAACTGGCAAAGGATCTGCATTATCTTTAGTTTTACGCAACGGCAAAGCAAAAGTGCATTGCACAGGCTATGACTCTTTATTTGAAGAAAGACAAGATTATCAATATAAAATCACCTTACATTATCCTTATGAGCAAGAACTTTCTACACCTTCTATTCCTCTTCGCTCTTCTACTCAGCAACCTTATTCCTTTACTTAGTTCTTTTTCTCTTCTTTTTTCTTTGCGTTAGGTTTAAATAATAGGAGAAACACAGTTTCTTTCAATGAAAAGAGGCTTTATTTTCCTTGCTCTTGTAGCACTAGTGCTTGCAGGATGTCAGGGCGGCGGATCTCAACAATCTAAAAACGATTCTCCTTTTATAGGAGGGACACAGGCAGTTGATGTAGCTTTTTTTGAAAATGAACCTCCTACTCATGTCTTAGACAATGGTCAAGAAACTTTCTTCATTACTCTTCTCTTAAAAAACAGCGGAGAATTTACTGTTCCTAAAAATAGTTTGATTGCTTCTTTAAGCGGTATACCACAAGCCTCTTTTGGATTACGCTCTTTGAATGTTGTTAATGCACGCGAGATCATGGGAGCATCCAAAGAATTAGATTTAGTACAACCAGGCTCAGAGGAATCTTTAGAGTTTGGTGAAGCAAAATATACTATTGATATTCCAGCTTCCTTTACTACTCAAATACGCGCAGACATTTGTTATACTTATCAAACTAAAGCAGTCGCAAATCTTTGCTTGAAGAAAAATGTTGTTGCTCGCAAGAGCGTCAATGATGTTTGTGATGTTAATGCACCTAGTGTTGCTCTTCACAATTCTGCCGGGCCTTTACAAGCTACTGATTTACGACAGACTTCTGTTGGCGCTAGCAGAGTCAAGTTAAGCTTCAAAGTCAAGAATATGGGTACTGGTGTAGTGTATGAGCCTAATGCTTTCACAAATGTTTGTGCTGGCCAAGATACTTTGAAAGATATGGTTAAAGTCACTTTAACTTCTCCAGAACGAGCTTTCACAGTTGAATGTTCTCAACTCAACAACCAGAACAGCGGTGTTATT
>JAUXTV010000172.1 GCA_030679025.1 Candidatus Woesearchaeota archaeon | reverse complement strand
AGATATGCTTCTCCGCCATAGACAAAAGGATTTGTAGTAGTTATGCACATACGAAGAATATTTTTCTTCTTTAAATTGGTCATAGTGCTAAGTATAGTCTTGGGGTCACAATGGAGTTCTTTTGCGAGATCTATGATCTTCTCTTTGGAATTTTCAGCAAGCTTCCTCAGGACTAGAATATCTTTTTTAGTGTAAGGTTCCATACCTGTCGGAGTGATTAAATGAGTAATCTCTTTTTTTTGTTCTGAAAAGAATAAACCAGTATGAGTTTGAATAACTTCCACAAGTTGAATTTTTTCTGTTTGCAGCAAATTGATATTATTGTTAATATTTTCCTCTTTACATACTATTCTTACTAAGAACTCCCACTTGCTTCCTGAGAATAATAGAATCTGGTTTACAAAAGGAAGCTTTTCAATCCGCTCAACATATTCATACTTTTCCTGTAATGTCATGGAGGTTTTTATCCCCAAATTATATACTTTAAGACCAAGCTTTGTAAAATCTATAAATGCAGAGTAGCCTGTAATTATTTGAAGCTTTTCCAGTTTTTTTATTTTATGAAATACTGCAACTTTACTGATTTTGAGTTTTTTTCCTATAGCTTTCAAAGAGAGTCTAGAATTCTCTATCATAATCTTTAAGAGTGCCTTATCCGTCTCTTTAATTTGTTTAGTCCGGGCCAGGGCTTTCACAACCCAATTTATATACACTTTTTTATCTTTAATATCATTCTCCATTTAAAATAACAGAAAGTGAATCTATTTAAATATATTGCTATTTTGTTAATATAATCTGTAAAAAAAGTTATATAGCTAGATTATGCTCCTAAGAGTATGACAAGAAAAAATATACTCCTTATAGCTTCTTCTTTGGTAGTAGTGCTAGTAATAATACTTTTGGTGTTGCTCTTTAGTTTCGCGGAACAATCCAATAATAAGAATCAAGAAAAGATAGGGGTTATTTTTCCGCTTTCTGGGCAGTTTGCAGAGATTGGAAAAGATGTGCTTGATGGCGTTAATCTGTATAAAGATGAGAACCCTGATGTAACTATCATCGTCGAAGATGACGGGTTTGAGAGCAAAAGAAGTATAAGTGCCTATAGAAAATTGCGTGATATTAATGAAGTCTCAATAATTGTAGGTCCACTTGGTCCTGTTACAGCAAAAAGTATTGCAGGTTCTATGAACCAAAAAGATGTAGAAGAGTCTATGGTTCTAGGACTAACCCTATGCACAGACGAGTTTGATGCTTATGTAAATATCTATTGTACTTATCCTTCTCTGAAGTTTCAGGTAGAAGAGGCTGCAAAGACTATGAAGAAATATGGAAAAACAACATACATTATAACAGAGAATAGTGAAACTGGAAATTTGCTTCTGAGCTATGCTGAAATTTATTTTGATCAATATGAGATTTCAATATTGGGAAAAGATAAGTTTCTTCCAGACGAAACATCATTTTATACTATTGCTACAAAAGCTATAAAAGAAAATCCAGATACCATTTATATCATTTCTGCAACACCATTTAGCAATCTTGAAATAGCAAGCTCTTTACGAAAACAAAACTATGAAGGGCAGGTAATCATCGGTTCAGACATTACTGAGAAATATCTAACGGATTTCGGTGATATTTTAAACGGAGTTCTTTTTGTTGGTTTAATAAATGATAATCATTTACCTAAATTTACGGAAGCTTTCAGAGCAAAGTATGGAAAAAATCCAAACATGTATAATGCTTATGGATATGAACTTGTTGCTGCAGCCTTTAAAGCTCAGGAAAAAAATATTGATATAAATGCATTTCCTGCTCTAGAAGAAGAGTATGATTTCGCAATAGAAGGTCTTGCATATCAAGGTAAACAGGTTAATATTCCCATGGTAGTAAAGAAAGTAGTAAACTCTAAATTAGTAAAGATAGCTTAGTAAACTTACTTCTTAGCGGTTTTCCACAAAGCATAAAAGTATTTCCTAAAACTATCTGCAACTTCTTTGCTTTCAATCAGTATTGCAAAAGGATTTTCTTGTACAAGAATCATAATAATAATTTTATTAGCATAAATCTCAGTAGAAGTCGGCATTTCAAAATCTTTAGGGAGAAATCGAAAGGTTGTGTGAGGTAAATTTCCTCGTGATTGAGATAAAGACTTATACTTTTCATTTATAAGATGTTTGAGGTTAATGCCTTTTTTTGATCTTGCAATCTGTCTTTTCGTAAAATAAATTTCCCATGTTTTAGGTTGATCTGTTAAGCCCATACTCAGCCATTCTTCGCCTTTTTTTAGAGTTTTTAGAATATCTTCATTAGCAGTCTTTAATCCTTCCCATCCAGTAAAAATCTTAGCTTCACTTGTTAGTGCATGTTGTTGTTTAAGAATCAAGTCTGGAATAATCTGTTGTATGGCTGTTTTTTCTTCTGCAAGTGCATGTTCTTTCTCTTCTAGATAATCTAAAATTCTGTCAGGAGAATAAGCTTCAAAATATTTTACGTTATTACGTGTGACAAAAGTAATTAATCCCTTTTTAGCTAGCCTATCTAATACTTCATAGGTTTTTGATCCAGAAATGCCTGATTTTTTGATAATATTAGTTATTGAGGAAGAACCAGTTTCTAAGAGAGCCAAATACACTTTGATTTCCCCATCAGTTAAGCCTATCCTTTGCAATGCGGGAGCGATCATCCAATCTATAAGGTATGACTCTTTTTAACACTTTCTATAGTAACGTATAGAGGGGGGAATAATATTCTTATGGTGTTTTTGACGAAAAGAGTATATGGAAAAGAAACAGATTTGGATAGGAATACTTGTGGTTGTTCTAGTGGGAACTGCTATAGGATTACTGTTTGCACAGGGCAGTCTTACAGGTCTTTCTGTACAAGAGAAGAATGAAGTCTTAATAGGGTTTATTGGACCATTGAGTGGAGATGCCTCTATAGTTGGTGAAGTTGAGAAAAATGCAGCTGAAATTGCTGTTGAAGAAATTAATCAGAAAGGTGGCATCAAGGGAAAAAAGATTCGTATGATCTATGAAGATGGAAAATGTAATGGAAAAGATGCGAGTATAGCAGCAAACAAATTGATTACTATTGATAAATTGAAAATTCTTTTTGTTGTCTGTTCCGCAGAAAATCTTGCAGTTGCTCCACTAGCTGAAAAAAATAAAGTTATTCAGTTTGCAGCTTGGGCCAGTCATCCTGATATTACCGATGCTGGAGAGTATGTCTTCAGAAACGCACAGTCAGATAGTCAAACAGCAGAACTCGCAGCAAAAACAATATATTTGAACTATAAAAACATTGGAGAAATTTACGAGTTAACAGATTATTCACAGGGATTGCATAGGGAGTTTAATAAAAATATCGAACTGCTCGGCGGAACAGTCATCAGTGAAGGGTTTTTACAGGGTTCTAATGACATGAAGACTGAAATAACTAAAATTCTTAGAAGTAGTCCGGAAGCAATTTTTGTTAATCCCAACACACCAGTAACAGGACTGATACTCCTTAAACAAGTAAGAGAACTTGGATTTAAAGGTCAAATCTATGGTAATTTCTTTGGTAGTGCGCCTCAAGTTGTAGAAAGCGAAATGGCTCAAGGTATGATCTTTTTTTCAGAGCCTACTGTAGAGGAAAATGAAATAAAAAAGAAGTTGTTTGAAAAGTATAAAAGTAAATATGGTAGTGAACCAGCATTTTCTTATCCTGTTGCTGCTCGGTATGACACTGTGTATATAATCGCGGAAGCTATAGCTTTTTGTAATTCTGATAAAAAAACAGAATGTATAAAGGATTACATCTATGCAATAGAAGAGTTTAAGGGAGCCCTAGGAACTTATAGTTTTGATGAGCACGGGGATGTTGTGGGTGTGATTCCTTCTACAATCTTGATTCAAAATGGAAAGATGGTGGTTCAATAAATTCTAAAATTATCTCAAGCTCTTAATAACATCAGCTTTGGTGATAACTCCCATCAATTTCTCAACCCTAAATTAAACATTTAAGTAGAGTAAGTATACCTTTTTATGCTCTTATAATTTAGTATGAGCATGCTTTCCATAAAAAATCTCAACGCGGATTATGAAGAGTTGCATATTTTGCATGATGTCAGTCTCAACGTCAAAGCGGGAGAAATAGTTGCGTTAATTGGTCCAAATGGCGCGGGAAAATCAACAGTCTTTCATCTTATTTCACAGTTAGCACAAGAAGAAGAAAAAATTAATACCATGCCATTTCTAAGATGATTTATCGTCGACAAGATAGATTTTATATTAAATCTGTATCATGTTGATACAAGCTGAAAACCCCAAAAAAGAATCAAAATGGGTTACGCCCGGACCACGCAGGAGACAAAAATGTCCCAGTCAAGAATTATGTTTATTAGGGAAAGTTAACTTTTTCAAGTCTTCTAATAAAATTGGCTCATAATTGGTCTTTTCAACACTTACATTGAATCCATTAACGCTTTCCTTCTCATGTATATGCCCATGCACATTAATAAAACCTACAGGTATGTCTTTCTTTTGCAAAGGATTATGACTGAAGATTAGGTTATCAATCTCTAAAGTTCCCTTTACTATTAAGAAACCAGATTCCCTGACAGATTTATTATCATGATTGCCCTTTAGCAGAATAATGTTTCCATTCAATCTATCTCTTATTTTTACAACCTCTTCTTTATTACCTAATGCAAAGTCTCCTAAATGTATAACAAAGTCATCTTTCTCAACCTTATTATTCCATCTTTTAATCATCTCTTCATTCATTTCTTCTACTGTCTTAAATGGTCTGCCAGAATACTCAATTATATTATTATGACAAAAATGAGTGTCTGAAACTATGAATATCTTCATTTTAATCTTTCCATAAATTTATTGCAAATTTCAATTAATTTGGGTTGAATTTTCTGCTTGAAGCATGTAAATTCATCTGGGCTATACTTGATAATTGCTAAATCTTCTATTTTTTCTCTGCTTTTGAAGAAATTACCTTCATTTAATAGATTTAGATTATTAGATATCAGTATTGGAAGTTCTTTTTTGATAAGAGAAGAACTCATTATTTTTGACACAATCTCATTTATATCTGCATTTAATGAGTTTGGAATCAAGAACAAGTCAAACAAATCTCTTTCCGCCAATGCGTTCCTTGTTAATACGGCCCTATATTTCTCGATTATAACCTCTTCAATCGGGTAGCTGAGCACAACAAAATTATCATATTTTAAACCCAATGTGAATAAAAGGTTCTTTGAGTCAAAAAAGTCTGTAATTGTTTTTATTGATGTTTCTTTTGGTCGATTTATTATCTTCTCTATAAAATTTATCTCTATCTTAACATATTTATCAGCTTCATAATAAACTTTGAAAGTGTAAACTGTTCTTCCGTTTAACATCTTACAATATTTCTTATCGCTCCTGTTAGTGCTAAAATCTAGCCCCAATCTGTCTGTAACTTCTTTCAATTTAGGTGTAAATATATCGAGAAAAGTTTTAACATTTCTTTCTCTAGCGCTTCTTGTTAAATCCCTTATATTATTTGAGTTCTTAAAAACAAAATCCAGATCTTCAGAGAATCTGTGATATTTCAGATAGTTTCTGGAAAGCAATGTTCCGCCCTTAAATATTAAATCTTTGAAAATTCCTTGCTCTTTCTGAAATTCTGCTAGAATAAAAGTGAGGATAAGATCCTTATGAATGATATCTTGCGCATTCTTAATATTCATAGCATCCCTTACTTCTGCTATATATCTATCTAAATCGATTTTTGCAACCATGTTGGATATTTTTTGATATATTCTTTTGCTCTTCTGGTTTTATTGTCTATTCTATCATGTCTCCTCAAATAGAAGAAATCTAAGTCGGTTTTTGCAGAATCGGAATAGGAGTATTTTATTTTATTTTTAGTCTTCTTTGAAATTAAACCGAAAAATAGATCTTTCTTCATTTTTATGAATTTTACATCTATCCCTAAAATTTTTATATTCTTAGTCATTTTACCATTTATTATTGTAATATTATTCGGGACTTG
>JAUXTV010000161.1 GCA_030679025.1 Candidatus Woesearchaeota archaeon | reverse complement strand
CATAAGTTGTTGAAGTGCCGCCATCTTTTGTAGGAACAGGAATTTATGTTAAGACACCAGTAACACGGACATTAGTTCCCGGCGTTGTACGTTTTTCCATTCTTGGATCTACTAAATCCTCTCTAATGAAAACTGCCAATTTTCTCGGTTGGCCGCCGCTGTCCAGTGCGTGAGATAATTCTTCTAAAACAACTCTCTGCGCATCGATTAATTCCTTTGACAATAACTTGAAATGGCCGTTTCTTCCGCAAGAGCACCTGTGAGGCTCGCGAAACTTTATGTCCGTCTGTAAAATAGTAATAACATTATTACATGAAGGGCATTCAAACCTTGCAGAAACTACCTTCGGCCTTACATCTGATGCCTGCCTGATTAACCCTTCAATGCAAATGAACTTGTCAAGATGAGTTGAACGAAGATTCCTAATAAAACATTTCTGGCTTTCAGGCAGATTCTTAATTCTAACACGCATCTGTGCATTCAAATCCGATTGAGCAATAGCAATCTCGGCTGCCTTGATTGTCTCATCAGGCTGTTCCAATAACTCTTCTGCTAACTCATGATCGTATTTACTTAAGTCAAAGAAGTCAATTATGATAAATTTCTTTCCAGCAATCAGGCTATCGTTTATCTGGTGCTTGTATTCCTCATCGAAGAATGCCTGGAATTTCTCTATCTGCTCGTTTGCATCTATAGCCATACCCTCTTTTATACCTCTTTAATAGGCTGATAATCAAAATCGTTTAATAATGTTTTCTATAGTTGATTGGTGATATCGGAAAATAGAGATAGCAGCCGGAAATTAAATCCTAAGCTGATTTAAAAAAAATAAAAATAAAAAAGGATTACTTGTAACCCTTTTTGGCGAGATTAACTACTAACAAGTCAACTGCTTCCATTAATTTCTTCTCGCTTCTTGTACCTGTGCATACGATCTTACCGTTACTGAATAACAAGAAAGTTGCCCTTGTGTCAGGTAACTTGTATACTAGGCCTGGGAACTGTTCCGGCTCGTATTCTGTGTTTTCCAATTCTACAGCCAATGCGTTCAAGTTCAAGTCAATTCCAATACTGCCAGATGCTACCATGTTCTGGACAATGCATTTGGGGTTGTGTGTTACCTTGATTTTTATCTTTTCAACGTTTTTAATTATGCAATCAATAGCTTCCTTTACCTTCTTCATTGATTTGGCTCCGGTGCATACTATCTTACCTGAACTGAAAATCAAAGCAGAAGTCTTAGGTTCTTTTATTCTCATTACTAGACCAGGAAACTGTTCTGGATTATATTCTGTGTTTGGCAAAGCCTCAGCCAATTTAACTAAAGGTATCTTTGCTTCTAGATTTGTCGTTGCTACGATGTTTTGTATCTTTACTTCTTTCTTGACTGGCATTTTTGATTCCTCCT
>JAUXTV010000159.1 GCA_030679025.1 Candidatus Woesearchaeota archaeon | reverse complement strand
GAAATAGAGACAGCGAATCATTGTACTGTTAAAGCAGATTGTCAACAAGTCGAGTCTCAATGTCCTTTTGGCTGTTATGTCTTTGTCCATAAAAATGAAGCTGCAAATATTGAACGTCTTATTAGAGATTATGAATTTACCTGTGATTATAGCTGTATGGCTCTTAAAGATTATGATTGCGTCCAAAACAAATGTATAGCCTTTTATGAGTGATTTTGGCTGATTTCTAAAAGGCGAAAAGCTTATATATATGTCATAACTGTTTGATAGTAACAAAATAAGGAATATTACTATGACACAACCTACTGGAGAAATACACGAAATAATTCGTAAATATAGAATGCTTACTTTTATCACCGAAACTCTTGGATTAGTAACAACAATCGCTGGAATCTCTCATATGTATTCTCAACAATCTAAACCTGCTGCAACTTTAGCAGATTATTTATTTGGCTCAAATATGCTTCCAGAAAATATAACTGCTTCAAATATTCTGCTTACGGTTGGAGGAATTGCTATTCTTGGATTCACTCGTTTAATTCAAAACATTGGTAATACTGGAATTAATAACTTGCTTTATCAATCTCGCCAGACAGATCAGATCACAACAGGTGGGAATCTATTAGAACAAACAGTACAAAAATCAACGGAGAAACAATGATTCCTACTCACCTAGTCCAAGAGATTATTAATTATGATCCTCAAAGAACTCAACGTAATTATATTTTCAATTCTGCAGCAACTCTTGGTCTAGGTCTCTCAGCAGGTTTAGCAGCGACTGTTTATGGAATAATTAATATCTGTTCACAGAATACTACTTCAGATAACCTCTTACCTGATTCTCTTACAACTTTAGCTGGAATTGCTATCTTCGCAGTAACATGTCTTTCTCAAGGAGCTGCAAGAAAACGATATAATGCACTTTCTGTTGTTGCTCAAAAATATTCAAAGCCAGAGGATCTAGTAGCTTTATTACAAAAACTTAGGAGATAAAAATAATGACGACTGAAACAACAACTCCTACTTTGCCTGAGTTATATCTACAAAGAATAGAACTTGAACAGAGATATGGCTCACAACTAATCCAAAATTCCTTTTTACTTGGAATTGGTTTAGGAACAGCATTTACTTCCCTAGGTGCACGTGTTGCCCAAGCTTCACTAGAAACTTCTTTTGCTAGAGCTCATCAGACTCTTGATGATATACTTTTTATAGGTGTAGGTTTAGGAGCACTTTTAATTTTTTTAGGTGGTATAAAATCATTGGTTAATAGTAGTAATTATTCTAACGCAAGAAAAACAATTAATGGAGAAACCACCACACTCTTACAAAATACTACACTGACAGGAGAACAACAATGAACAAACTTTTATCTTTAACCTTATTTTTACTTTTAGTTACTTTAGCAAGTTCTTTTGCTGAAGCAGCCTACGTCTATGGGTCTTACGGTACTGGGTATAGTTCACCTTACACTTTAGAACGCGGAGCTTATTATCCTAATTCCGGTAGAACTAACGTTTACGATGAAAGCTTTTCTTTTCCACGTGGCAGAGGAGATCTTTATTACAACACTAATCGCGACTCTTTGACCAACTCACTATCACAATCACAAACTACTGACAGAAGATTTAATGAAGATCTTATTGACAATTTCTTTGGCAGCCAAACTACCTATGGCAGAAACTTAATCGATAATCAAGATCAAACAACTTCTCGACAATATGGGACTGGTTTTGATACTGGCTCAGCAGACTATCGCTATGGCGACTGCAGCACTCCTAGCTATCAACGCACTTTACAAGGCAACTATAAAGGCAGCAGAAATGACTTCACTATTACAGAAACTGTCTGTGGTGGAGAACAAATCAACTTGAATAGAAACTTTGGCAATACTAATGGATATACTAACACTGCAAACACTAACCGTAGAACTTTACAAGATTCTCTCTTTGCTAACACAGCTGTTCAAACCAGAAATGTTGACAGAACAACTCAAGACACTCAACAAACGAGAAACACTTATTCCTTACAGCAATCACGTCTTGGTCAAGGCTACACTTTAGTGTTTAACTAAGAACATGTCTCAAGCAAAAAATAAAAAAGATTCAGAGAATATTCCTTTAACTATCTTTAGAGAGCATTATGCACCTCGTATTCAGCAATTAGCTTCTGAAGTGATTAAAATGTTGGAAAGAAGATTTAATTCTTCTCTTCATTCTAGAGGAGCATATTCTCTTCTTAGTATGTGCGATGAGACTCTTCAACAATTGGATCCTTCACATTTAGCACAACGATTTCTTGACTTATCTGTCAGACAAGTTGTATTTCGTGGATCTTATAATACTATTGGCCAAGCGTTTAGAGATCTTAGAGAACAAACACCCTTAAGCATTGCTAGTCTTAGTCGTATTACTGGTGTTGATCCTAGTACTTTATGTAAAATAGAGCATAATACTCTTCCTACTCGACCAACACCTAGAACTTATCAAAAAATACTTACTGCCTATACTCTGTCAGAAACCGATCGTCAAACTCTTGATCATTTTTTATTTCCTGAAAGAAAACAAACACCTGCTTAACCAATATACGTAGTTTCTTTTCCGTTATGGTTTCCTTTATTTGTTTCTTTTAAGGTTACAGCTTTCTTTAGTTTCTCTATTTTGAGTGCAGATCTTTTCTTTTCTGTTAGAATAGAACCATCTTCCTGCAATTCACTAACATCTATTTTTGTTTTTAATTCCTTTTGCAACACTTTGAGAAGTTCTTTAGCACCTTTGATACCCATATACTGCGGATGACCAAATGTTTCTGCCAATAGCGCTACTGAAGGGATGTTTCTTTTTCCTGCTAATGCTGGCAAGACTCCCGAGACTCCAATAATAGGTCCTACTACACCGTGGATTTTTGTATCTGTGGTAGCTGCATACTTCTGCATACTCTTTTTTGAGTTTCCGGTGCAATAGACTTTAGGATTTTCAGGAATGCTTGGTAAAGCAATACCGCCTAATGTGACAATCTCCATATTCTTGACGTTGTGGAACTTATCTAAGAGTGTATGACAAAATTCATAACATGATTTTTCTGATGTTGGCTCAATATCTCCTGCTAAAAATAACACACTTC
>JAUXTV010000151.1 GCA_030679025.1 Candidatus Woesearchaeota archaeon | reverse complement strand
GGCTATCCATTAGTCCGTTGGCTTGGATTTGATCCTTTGGCAGCACTCTATCTCGCGATTGCCTTAACTTTTAGCAGCACTATTATTGTAGTCAAGATCTTAACAGATAAAAATGATCTCGATGCTCTCTATGGAAAAATTGCTATCGGTATTTTATTAGTGCAGGATTTTATTGCTATCTTTTTATTGATCTTCATCGTTGCATCAGATGGCGGAAATATTAGCGCACAAACATTTTTACCTCTGGTGCTCAAAGGCATTGCTCTGTTCCTTATTGCTTTCTTTGCGCAAAAACTTTTCAAAAAATATTTTGACGTCGTTGCTCGCTCACAAGAATTGCTTTACTTGATTGCCATTGCTTGGTGTTTCTTGTTGTCGTTAGTTGCTGAACAATTTGGGTTATCCATTGAAATAGGGTCATTTCTTGCAGGAGTCACCTTGGCAAGTCTCCCCTTTAGTTTAGATATTGCTGGCAAAGTGAAACCTCTGCGTGACTTCTTCATCATTATTTTCTTTGTCATCTTAGGAACACAATTAACATTTACTGGTGCTACTGCGCTGATTCTCCCCGCAATCATCTTGTCTTTGTTCATCTTAATAGGCAATCCTTTGGTCGTAATTATACTCCTGGGAATGCTAGGCTATCGTTCTAGAACAAGTTTCTTAACAGGATTGATTGTTGCGCAGATTAGTGAATTCTCTTTGATTATGATAGCCTTAGGTGTAAAATTAGGACATATCCCTCAAGAGATACTCGGATTAACTACTCTAGTAGGCATTATCACTATTGCAGGTTCAACCTATATGATCACTTATGGTGACAAAATCTATGCCTACTGTGCTCCCTTCATGAGATGGTGTGAACGCAAACATGTCCATGAAAAAAGATTATCTTTACATACAAAAGAAAAGCAATATGACATGCTTCTTTTAGGATATCATCGTATAGGGTATAATGTCTTAAAACATCTGCAAGAGCAAAAAATAAAATGTTTAGTAGTCGATTATAATCCAGCAATTATTCGTAGTCTCATGGAAAGAAATATTCCCTGTCTTTATGGTGATGTCAGTGATGATGAAATGTTGCAAGAATTAAAAAAATACAAGCCAAAAACTGTCATCTCAACTATTCATCTTTTTGAAGATAATCTAGTAGTTGTGCAAGCATTCAGAAGAGCAAACAAAAAAGCTACGATTTATGCCACAGCAAAGACAGTCCCAGAAGCACTTGCATTATACAAACAGGGAGCTGATTATGTTATTATTCCTCATCTCTTGTGTGGAGAACATATTGCAGATCTCTTGCGAAAAAAAGTTACTGATAAAAAGCATATGCAACAACTCAAGAAGAAACATATCGAGCATTTATTATCCTTAAAAAATCATCATAATATTTAAGAGAGAAGGGTAAATAGATTACAAACGAGATTTATGAAATGCATATCTATGAGAAAAAAATGTCTCCGGGGTGATTTGAACACCCGACAGCCGCCTTATGAAAGCGGTACTCTAACCGGGCTGAGCTACGGAGACGTAAGAAAGAGGTTTTTTCTATGGTTTTAAAAGATTTGGGTTTGTGCTAAGCTGCATGTATAAGGTCTAAAGCATCTTGAGAGGAAAGAGTCTCTATTCCTAAATTTTCAACCTGTCTTTCCATACGTTTTCTATCTGGAGCAGAAAAAGAAACAGAGAATGCAGGAACATAACAAAGACGAGCACCTTTTTCATGAAAATGTTCAAGATGATAACCCAAAGTATTTGTTAAACAAGCTTCCACTAATCCTCCAAAAAATAAATGTACAGAAGGTTTGCCTATTTTCTTTTGTAAATCAGAATGAGAAGTATAGATTGCACGAAGATTTTTCCATTGTAGATTAGTAAGCTTCAATGGTTTTTCATCTGGTATCGGAGTGCCATAGTGAGTAGTTACAACAAAATCAACACGCGGATCAAGAAGAGAGATATAATTGGAATCAAGTTCAAAAACAACCTGCAGTAATGTGCCTCTGACAGTAGTAAACGGATGATCGCTATAATGTAAGAGTGCTACACGAGCATCAAGAGCTTCACGTAAAAATGTTCCAATGGATCTATCACGTTCTTCAAATTCAGGAATCTGACCCAAAATTAACTCGTTTCCAACAAGTTTGTAGGTGTAGGGATGAACCACATGGATTAAGGTACTCATAGAAAAAAGCCAGAAAAAGTGTTTATAAATATTGCTTACTCATTTATCAATTTTCGAAGAGCAGCCAACGTCGCAATAACTTCATCCTTGGCATAGCCGCCTTGTGATGGCCAGAGTTGCAATCCGTCCCGCAGATATCTAGGGATGATATGGAAGTGTAGATGATTGATCATTTGTCCGCCAGCCTTGTTCACATTTTCAGTAATATTCACTCCCTCAGCATATTTTGTTAAAGCGCCAGCTACTTTCTTAATGGTCTTAATAACAGGCATTAAGAGTTCTTCAGGTGTATCTAAAATAGTTACATAGTGTTCTTTGAGAATAACCAGAGTGTGTCCCTTATTGACTGGAGCAATATCTAAGATAGCTAAGGTTTGCGCGTCTTCATAGACTTTAAAGCTAGGAATCTCTCCCTTGACAATTTTACAGAAGAGACAGTCTGACATTTGCATAAGAAAATGCAGTAACTATAGTTTATATAATTAATGACTGTGAGTAGGTTCAAGAAATCCTAATTGTGCGTAAAAATCTTCCACTAATTCATAAAGCACATGATCTTGAAAAGTGCTTCGCACAACAACAGTTCCTTCTGGTGATAAATGAGTAAGTCTTGCAATAGTCCTTTCTAGTTGTGGTTGTAGCACTGCTTGATTAACAGATGAACCATCAGGATGTACTAAAGTATCTAAGCTGACAACAGTTTGTCCATCAGGACCAAGAAGATGATTCATCGAAAGAAAATGTGCATACCAGCTGGCCATGTATAATGCTTGAGTGTCATCAAGAGCTTGAAATGTTCTAGTTTCAACATCTTCAGCAGGATAATTGCCTCCGTGTCCGGTAGCGCCACCATTAATAGTGTAAGAAGCTTGATAGGATTGAGTCATAGAAAAAAGTAAAATGAGGTATAAATATTCTTTTCCGTGATGAGAACTAGAGATTGGAATATAGCTATAAAAGAGTTTAAAATTGTCCAGACATCGTAGTAAAAAATCTTGGCATACTTTTAAAAAAGGATAAAGGAAGTAGTCTGTTATGAAAACAACAACTCCTTGGACTCCAAACCCCATACTTATAGAATGGTTTCTAATAGGCCTTCCTGATATAGATAGAAAAACAATAGTAGTGGGTGAAGAGATCAAAAGTTGTCGTGATGTCGCGAACGAAATGAAGCAAGGAACTGAGTTTGGAAGAGGGATGTATTTGGCTCTTCAACAAGAAGTTACAGAAAATCCCACAACTAATAGATTATTTATAGCGTACGAAGCAGAGTGGTAAGTCAATAATTATGAAAACAAAAAAAATTACAGGAACCTTTGAAGAAACTGCAACATATCAAGAAAAATATCTCTCTTTACTTAGAGTTTGTGATGCTGTAGGAACTATGATTAAGCAGGACAGATGTCTTGAACGCGATAGAGATATTGCACCATATCATTTCTTCAGAAAAGGAACAAGAGAATATGTTTTTCCAAAACAACTAGTCATACTAGCTGAGAATCATCCAGGGGAGAGAGATCAAGGTACGGGATATGGTCTGCGCTGGGAAAGACAAATATTCCAACATGACGAAGCATTAGTAAAAGGTAAAATACAAATTCAATATGAGGATGCAGACAGTGAACCTATACTCATAGTAACAGATCTTCTAGGCAATTCAGAAATGCCGAAAAAAGTAACAAAAACTTTAGATGAAATAATGTCTAAAAAATAAGTGGACCGGTCGGGATTTGAACCCAAGGCCTATTGAGCTTTTACAGTCTCCCATGCCATGGGAGCGTTCTACCGAGCTGAACTACCGGCCCACAAAAAAAGAGAAGAAATCAGCTTTATAAGAATTGTCTTTGTTTATAAATAATACAACAAATCCATCGAATATCTTCCGAGCAAACAAGAAAAAACAAAGTAATGGACCGGAAAGTTTCCGGAAAAAGAGAAGAAAGGTTAATTAAGAAGCATATTCTCTTTCTTGTAATGAAAAAAGGACAATGGGTAACAAAAGTGGATTGGTTGCTTCTTATAGCATTTATCTTATTCCTTATCTATGTAATCACAAAAGTAGGATTTTTTTAACAATGAAAAAAGAAACTGTCATAAGCATTATTCTGCAAATACTAATTGTTATTTTTGCAACTATTCTGATTATACAACTCTCTCTAAAGCTAACAGGACATAGTCCAACAGAGACACAAGTGATTTATACCATTCTTACAGCACTAATTGTCTATTTATTTAGTATTAGTTATAAGTTAGGGAGAATTGATGAGAATTTAAAGACAACAAATTTTAGATTATCTAGGATTGAAGATCGTCTTGTAAAGATAGAGAACAAAATTTAGTTAATAATTTTGCCTAGCTTTTCTAAAGATGTTCCATGTAAAAATTCTTTTACTTTTTCACATATTTCTTTTATAGATACTCTTATTTGTTGCATAGAATCTCGGTCTCTAAGAGTAACAGTGTTATCTTTTAATGTTTGATGATCTATAGTAATTGTAGCTTTCGTGCCAATCTCATCCATACGTCTATACATTTTTCCTAAACTTCCTTTGCTATCATAAACAGTCTTAAAATGCTCATTCAATAAGCGATAGACTTCTTCAGCTTTCTCTGGTAACTTGTCCTTATTGACTAAAGGAAATACAGCCACTTGAAGAGGTGCAACAATAGCAGGCAAAGTAAAGAATTCACGTTCTTTTTCCATCTTGTAGTTTATGTCTAGTAAAGCCCAAATATTTCTGTCAATCCCAAAGCTTAATTCGAGAACATGGGGTAAGATCTTTTTTCCATCAGATAAGACTTCTAGCTTTTCATTAGATCCTTTCTGATGTCCTTCTAAGTCATGTGATCCGCGTAGATGACAACCACCAACCTCTTTGAAACCTCCTAATGTTTCCAAGTCTAGTTCCATATCGAAGTGGATGTTGTTGTAGAATGCGCGTTCATTGCTGTCTAATTCTCTAAATCTAAATTTATCTTTGGGAATTTGGAGTTTATCTAAGTAGAATTGTTGAATCTTAGCCATATGATAAGTATAAAACTTAGGGATTTGTTTTTCTTTGTTTAAAGCGTCGCAAGTAACTTCCTTAACTGCTCCAGCTTTTCCCTTTTCAGCGAAAGCAATTAAGAGTTTATATTTTTCAACAGCTTTCCAATCTTCGCATTCATTAATCGTTGCTGGATCAAAAAATATTTGGAGTTCTGCTTGCCAAAATTCTCTGAGTCTATAAAATCCTTGTCTTGGGCTAATTTCATTTCTAAATGCTTTCCCAATCATCGCTAGTCCCATAGGAATTCTTTCGCGTAAAGCCATGAACTCTCGTTTAAAAGATAAGAAAGGGTTTTGTGCAGTCTCAGGAGAAAGATAGACTGGTTCAGTTTTCGTTGCTCCTAGTTGCATTTGGAACATCATGTTAAACCATTTTACTGTATCAAAGTCTTTTGATTTACAAGTAGTGCATGCTAAAGTATTGTCTTTAATCAATTTGTCAAGAGCTGCAGTATCTAGTCCATAGGTTTTAATTTTTAATTGTTCTTCAACAAAATCATCTGCTCGAAAACGAGTGTGACATTTCTTACATTCCACTAAAGGATCATGGAAGTTTGCTAGATGTCCAGAGCTTTGAAACACTTTTTCTGGTAAGATATAACTGCCCTCAATCTCATAGTAATCAGGACTCAATCCAAGAAAATAATTTCTCCAGAGGTCTTGCCATCTATGTTTCATTAAGGTTCCCAGATGACCATAAGTCCAGAATCCAGCTTTAGCGCCATAAATTTCAGCAGTAGGAAAAAAGAAGCCTCGCTTAGTGGCAATATTCATGATCTTCTCGCTCTTTTCATGCCCTTTCATCAGAAGACAGCTAACGCTAAGATTTATAACCCTTTTGTTGCGCTTTCTGCCTATGTACGACTTTGAAGAAGACAGGCTCTTAAGCGAACTCAAAAAGCGAAAACCAAAGAGAGTATTATTACAAGTACCTGAAGGTCTCAAGAAAGAAGCAGTCCGTTTAGCGGAATTAATCCAAGACAAAGCCAAAGTCCAAGTCGTAGTCTCGGGTGAACCTTTATGGGGAGCCTGTGACATTGCTATTAGTGAAGCAAAAATTATCCAAGCAGACTTAATTGTTATTTATGGACATGCTCCATTTTATGAGCCAAGTTTTCCAGTAGTCTATGTAGAAGCGCATTATAGAAAAAACATCGATAAGTTACTGAAAAAAACACTGCCAGAATTAAAAGCCTATACTAATATTGGTCTCATTGCCTCAGTACAACATCTCCATCAATTACCTAAAGTACAAGAAGTCTTAGAGAAAGCTGGAAAGAAAGTTATTATCCCTCTGAAAAAAGGACATGCCTTCTATGATGGTCAAGTCTTAGGCTGTGAGTATAATGCATTAAAAGTAGTCAGTAAAAATATTGAAGCATTTTTAATTTTAGGAAATAAATTCCATGCACTAGGTGCAGCTCTAGCAGTGCCAAAGCCCATTATTCTACTCGATCCCTATAATGAAGAAATTGCTAATATGGATGCATTGCGAAATAAAATTATCAAGCAACGTTTCGCAGCTATAGAGAAAGCAAAGGAAGCAAAAACTTTTGGAATTATTGTTGGTGTGAAAGAAGGTCAGCAGTTCGGCTCAGTGGAATATGCTATGGAGCGATTAAAAAAAGTTGGAAAGAAATATGTCGTTATTACTATGAATGAAATTACCAATGACAAATTAGTTAATCTTTACAATGTAGATGTCTTTGTTGAATTAGCATGTCCTCGTATTGCCATTGAAGATGTAGCTAAATTTGAAAAACCTTTGTTAACAGCAAGAGAATTTGCGGTTGTTATCGGAGATTCTACGTGGAATGATCTTTTACAACGCGGATTTTTGTAATGCTCCGAAATAATTTCGAATAAGCTATCTCTTTTTGCGGAAAAATCAGAGCAAAGCTAATGAAGAGCAACAACCTTTAAATAGCATGGGTGATTAAAGATGATTATGAAACTCTTCACTGCGATTATTCAAAAAGAAGAAGATATGTATGTAGCAAAATGCCCAGAAATTGGCACAGCAAGCCAGGGAAAGACAGTAGAAGAAGCAATTCATAATCTTAAAGAAGCTACAGAGCTTTATCTTGAAGAATTTCCATTGAAAGAATCTTCTCACCCGATGTTAACAACATTTGAGGTGGAAGAGGTTGAGTCTTCTTAAGAAGTGTTCAGGAAAAGAGTGTGTAAAAATTCTTTGTAACAAGTTTTGTTTTAGTGTAGTTCGACAAAAAGGAAGCCATATTGTGCTAAGAAAAGAGACTCCAGAAGGAGCAATAGGCACAGTAGTTCCCAATCACAAATAAATAAAACTAGGTACATTAAAAAATGTTCTCAAATTAGCGAATGTTGACGAAGAAGAGTTTGCAAAAGAACAATAATAGTAAGTGGGAAGATCTTCTAAATAGAGGATTTTTGTAATTATTCTTTCTCTTTCTTACCTTTCAATTTCTCAATAACAGCCTTGTCAGAAACCACTAAACTATTGCCTGTAGGATCTTCAATAATCATCTTCGTTGGGACATCCCCGCATTTGATCTTCCAAATCTTCTTCAAGAGATTTTTACATTTAGTTTTGTCTTCATCTTCTTCTGCAATATCTCTTTCAGTTTTCAAGACTTGTTCAAAACGTTGCAGTACTCCCTCAATATTCGAGATATAACCTATAGCATCAACACCAGGTTCAACACTTAATTTTAATTGAGGAAAAGAAAGCTTTGCAGCAGAAGATTTGATCACGCGCACAGTCATGTCTTTGTCTTTTTCAATAGTGAAGGTAATTCTGCAAGGATCTCTAGGTTGTTCAGACTCTACATCAGATTTTTGAAAAGTACATTCTGGATCTTTGCAGTGCATGCCAAATACAAAAAATTTGCCAAAAGGAGGAACATCTAGAGCATCTTCTGAAAGTGTGAGTGTTTTTTTCAAACACATGGGGCAGGGCTGCCCGTCTAAATTTTGCATATAAGTGCTAGAAAAAGAAAATTTAAAAAGGTTTGCTTTGAGTTTTCTACTTTGGTTTAAAAGTAGTACTATAAAGTTCTCACTGTTCAGGTTAAAGCAGTGCTAGTAGTTATTTCAGAATTCAAGCCTTAACTTCTTCAGTCTCGACATTTCTATAGATGTGAGCGAATGAGGGAGTTACAACAATGAAGTTTTCGCTGACGCCTGCTAAATCTCCTTCTAAAGCGTCGCAGGTTTTCTTGATCTTTTCAATAGCGCGTTTTAATTCAATCATGTCTTTGTCTCGTAAAGGTTTAATATTGATTAAAGCGATAGTATATCCTTCTCGTAGAGCGTCCAAGGCTTCTTTGACGTCTGCGAATTCAGTCAAGACAAAAGAACGAACAATAATCTTAGATCTGTTGCCAATGTCTTTCTTAGTGTCAATCTCGACAAAATCATCTTCATATTCTTCCGCATAGTCATCTACTGGTGCGCCAAAACCTAGGCGTTCTTTAATGCGGGAAAAAAGTGGCATGTTGTTTTATCACCTGTTGTTACTCTGACATGGTCTTGATATATAAAGATTTCTATAGCGCATCATTGTTTTTGCGAAAGTGTGCTCACAACACTCCAAATTTGTGTTCTAATATAGGGTGGCAGATTAGGATCCTCATTTAAGTCGTCTAAGTGTTGCATAACTTGATCTATCTTAATAGCGGTAGATTTTCCGTTCTCATCCAGTAGTAAACTCATGGCATCTTTGATTTTTGCTCGAACGTTTTTAGGAACGCTATTATCTTCCTCAATCGTTGCCAATGAATCCATAATTAATTGTAAGTCCATAGTAATCACTTCCTTTTACTGTTGCATCTGTTTAAGAAGTTTGTCTTGCAACTCTTGAAACTTCTTGCGCATTTGCTCTTCTTGTTCTTCTACATTTTTTAAGCGAATAGTGAGTGTTTCTTTTTTCGAAGTTAAGTCTTCAGTCAATTCTTTCTTGTCAATAGCAATCAATAAAGGACCTACCATCTTAAATGGCTTCTCTTCTGTTTTGTGTAAAGTGTCTAGTGCATTATCTGTTTCTAAGAGTTGGGATTGCATAGTTTGTCTCTGTAAAATCATCTGTTGAAGTTGTTGTTCTTGCTGTTGAAGGTGAGCAATCTGTTCCTCAGCGGCAGAATTGGCAGCCATGGTTTACCTCGCAAGAATCTTCACAGTGCTAGTACGTGGCTTGTAAAGAATTTTATAACCGCAATAAGGACATCTAATTTTTTTCTTAACAT
>JAUXTV010000149.1 GCA_030679025.1 Candidatus Woesearchaeota archaeon | reverse complement strand
TAAGTTTCTATTTCGAATGATTGTGCTATTTTTGCTCCAACTTTATCATCTAATAATAAAATAGTATTCTCTGCTTTGGCCATAATAATAGCTTCTGCTTCACCCATTCCTAGAGGTGTATTTTTGTAAAGGCTTTTTGCTTCATCCAAATCTTTTTCTGAAAGTTTCTTTCTAATAATCCAATCTTGGGTTGCTATAATCTCCGCATTGGCTATATTTTTTGCTCTTCCTTGTAAGACAACTTCATTATAGACTGCATCAGGTATAAGCACCTTAGTAAATAATCGCTGTAATAAAGAAAGTTTTCCTATGCGACTGAGATGGATGAGGGCTGTTGAGTCTGCAATAATCATAGCTGAAACCTAATGAGGTCCTTTGCTAGGTCTTTTTCTGAATAGCCCAAGGAAATATCTGCATCCTCTACTTTGATAAGCATTTCATAGATAGTAAGCCCTGTTAACGTTGCTGCTTTACCTAAAGAAATCTCCTCTTTGCGCAAGAGTTCTAATGCTCTCTTAAGCTTCCACTCTTTTACTGCCTGATCCAGAAGTTGTCGAATAACTTCAGATCTATCGGTTTTAAGTTCTTGCTCTATATGTTTGACATCCTTGATTAATTTTTGATCAAGCCGTACAGATACTGTTTCTATCATATGTATACAATATCCTATATAGTATATAAATCCTTCTATCCCAGTGTGATAATCACATCGCCGTTCTCAAAGGTTATTTTTGGGCTGCCAGTGGCGTTGTTGATCGTGCTGTCCAGGGTTAGGTTGTTGGAGATATAAGCTCCGTTAGTAACATTGAAAGTACCAACCACTTCTAGCTCTTCAGCAGGATTTGTTGTGCCTATTCCTACGTTACCTAATGAATTAACAATAAATCTATCACCATTTGCTGATTCTATGGAAGAGACAGCAAATGTTCCGACTGTTTCAAGGTTAAAGTCAGGGCTTGTATCATTAACTCCTAAATATCCAAGACTATTTATGACCATTCTTTGCTCTCCAAGTGTTGTTATGGAATTGGGTGCTGTCCAAAAACTTATACCAGTTGCAGCATTCTGAGCTGAACTCCCACCACCAAAATAGATATTACTATAAGTAGAAGCTGAAAGGTATCCTAAAATTGCTACATTTTCTTCAGCAGTATCGTAATGTCCACCAGCTATTGAAGTTGATTTTGAAGCTCCGTTTGTAAGAGAGCTAGTAATTGTAACGGCATTTGCTCCGTAATTTAAAGTGTTTACTCTTAATGGAGAATTACTTGTCGATGTATCTATTCTCACTAGTTCATTTGTTCCAGAAGCCTGTAAATCACCCCCTTTATTAAAAGAAATATGTGTATTATTAGGAACAAAAAATTGCATCTCATTTGATTGTGATCCCAAGCCGTACCTTAGACTATTTCCGCCGTCATAAAGAGTAAGGGCATTTGAGCCAAATCCTGTTCCCCAATTTATATTCCCTGCATTTCCATTTCCTGAACCAGTAAAGCGGATTGCGTTGTTTACTTCTAACTTTGCATTTGGACTCGTAGTCCCTATCCCCACATTCCCACTACTATAAGAAATATTTCCTTCAGTTCCATTGATCCATTGTGATGGTTCTCCGCTGGAAGTAACACTGCTTAAACATGTTCCGCCTTGAATACACACATCTGTTGAGGCGTTGATATATCCCGTGGCGTTGATGCTGCCTACGACGTCGAGTTTTTGTGCGGGACTAGTAGAGCCTATGCCTACGAGACCAGCGGAAGTTATGACTAATCTATCGTTAGTACCAAGCCCTCCTATTATATCATCTGCATAAGCGATACGAAATGAGTTATCAACATTTTCTCTTCCGAGAGTATAAGTATTTGCAACTGCTCCTGACCGAACAATTTTAAGAGTCGCGTCATCAGAATTCGAATCAATAATTTGTGAAACTCCTGCGGAATTATAGATATGTAGTAAAGCATTTGGCGCCATAGTCCCAATTCCAATAAAAGAAGATGTTCTATTTATCTCAAATAATGCCGCGGTTGGATTACCAAAGTTTCTGATAGAAAAAGCATACTGATCAGAATCCAGACCCATTTGAAAACCATTCGCGTTAACAGAATCTCTAAAATAAAGAACATTACCATCTTCTATGTTTACGCTGCCACGAACATCAAGAGCTACATTTGGACTAGTTGTTCCAATGCCTAATGTGCCATTATTAGTAAACACTAAATCTCCAGCGTTTGACGCCTGACCTGTCGCTACATGCAGTAGTCCAGAAGGTGAAGACGTGTTGATGCCGACGTTGCCTCCAGGAAATTCAACTTCATTATTAGGATCATCAAGGCTAATTAATACAGTTCCAAAGTCTTCACCAAATATAGTAGTAGCTGACAATGCGCCTTCAACTTCAAGATCATCACCTATGTAAGCGTCATTGCTTTGGGTTTCTACAGGTGTTCCACTACCAACTTGAAAAGCAGTTCCAGGTGTCATCGTCCCAATCCCAACATTAGTTCCATTCACGAACAAGAAATTAGACACATTCAACACTTGCGGATATCCGTCGGCGATAAAAACATTAGCGGTATCATTCGTGAAAGGACTAAGACTACTAGAAGTAACAGCGCTACTCAAACATGTTCCGCCTTCAATACACACATCAGTAGTTGCGTTAATCGTTCCTGTAGCGTTGATGCTTCCAACAACATCTAATTTGTTGCCTGGTGATGCTGTGCCTATGCCGAAGTTAGCATTACCTACATTAAAGTAACCATGGTTTGAGTCTGCACCGGAAAGGTAAATGGTTGGAGTTACAGCACCATTATATAAATAAATTGCGCCGGATTCTGTACCCGAGGAAATTCGTGCGGCTACCAACCCACCATCATCTTCATTGAGGACGATATCGCCGCCCTGAACGGTCAGTTTATCTGTAGGTGTCGTCGTCCCTATCCCAACATTCCCCCCTAACGTCGCGAAGTAAGCGCTATAATTAACAATCACGCTGTCAGGAAAGCTGTAATTCCCAGACTCAAAGTCATTCGCTCCAATCACTCCAGCGCCATGCCCAGGATCCGCTGCTAGAACTGAAAAAGAAAACAAACTAAGAAAGAGAACTGTAGCTACTAGGAAACACCCATTTAATATCCTCTTTTGGTCACCCGCTTTTGTAGTCATTCTTTATTTCTTTGTAATCTCCCAATGCCCTCCCTTATCCGGTCCTATACGCTTTAATAATCCTTTTGCTTTCAATTTTTTGATATTCTCTTCGATCTTTCTTTGTGATATTCCTATTAATGATGATAATTCAATGGCAGAAATTTGTTTATTTTGCAGAATCTGATTCAGGATGCCTTCCTGATTTAAAGTTAATTTTTCTCCGACCCCTTCTCCGACCCCTTCTCCGACCTTTTCAACCAACTTTCCTCCCCTATTTTCAGTCCTTAAAAAAGTGATTTTAAAAAAGGTATCTACTTCAATTTGAGGAGAAGGTAATTTTTCTTTTTTCATGGCTTCTTTCATTCTTTTAATACCCGTGCCCATCCGTTCCATTTTACCCATTCTAAAAAATAGATCTGCGATAATAGGATTGCGTCGAATAGAGAGTGTACCTAACGTTTTTTTACTTAATCCTTTGGCTAGTCCTCCGGGATTAACGATGCTTATTCGGTCATCATATACTTCAACCATAATACTTGTTCCTGATACGCTGTAATCTCTATGAACTATTGCGTTTACTACAGCCTCTCTCAATGCGTCAATAGGAATTTCATATATATCATATCTATTTACGCCTCTAATCTCGCTTCGAATGTTCAGGTGTTTTTTGATAAAGAAAATGGCTTGATTAAACTGTGTCAACAAATCATCATCAACATCGACTCTGTCAAAAATAATGGTGCGCTCAGTTCCTTTAAATGCGACCAAGGTCATTCTGCATTGTCGAATATAGTGTGTTGGTTCTTTCGCGAAGAAGAGTACACCTACATTTTTTATTTCGTTTTCCTTGCTGCATTCAAGACTCGCGAGAATATCTTGTGCGCTTCTGTTTTTTATGGAGACATTGATTTCTTTTAAATAGAGGAGAATTTTTTCTTTTGCGATTTCTTTCCATGATACCTCTTTGTTAATAAATTCTTCAAAGGGAGGAGCATATTGGTTGAACAGTACTTTAATTTCTTCATGATGCATTTTTTGAGTAGTGCCATCCAGCCTTCTATAATACCCATTACCGCAGCTATATGGTTTGGAAGTGCCTTCTGGAACTTTGATTATGACTATGGATTCAGTTTGATAAAAAGAAATATCTAAAGAAGGTTTGCAATTTCTTGCTAAAGTATTTATCTTTGCCTTGAGTTCATTGGTTAAAGTTTCTCCAATAATCTGCCGATTATCCTTAACACCAAGTAATATAATGCCTCCTTTTGTATTAGCGAAAGCAACCATATCTTCATCGATTTTTGGAGTAAATTTTTCTTTAAATTCTATAGTATATCCTTCTCCCTGTTCCAATATAAAATCTAACTCTTTCTTATGCATCTACACATTCCCTCCACTCGTAGCTAAAAAATTACTATAATTCACAATCACGCTGTCAGGAAAGCTGTAATTCCCGCTTTCAAAATCCGCGCTTCCAATCACTCCAGCTCCATGTCCAGGATCCGCGGCTAGAACTGACACGGATAATCCAAAGAAGAGCGTGCTTGCTAGGAAAAGTAATTTAATCATCCTCTTTTGGTCACCTGATTTTGTATAGTGCATATGCTTCCTTAGTTTTTATTTTTAGGATGCTCCAACAGTTTTTTCTTTTTATTCCTCTTTTCAAGTTCATCTTCTTTTTTCAGTTGATCATTGAGATATTGTTTGCATACTGTCATTGTTTGTTCTGCTTTTTTGATTGCGTCCGTTGCGTCTTCTCTAGTAAAACCGTGAACAGGATTCCATATTTCTTTGCCGGTGCGAATAGGATATCGTGACATCAGCCAATGTCTTTCTAATTCTTTCAAGGCTGGAATGATCTCCGCTAGCGAAGGAAGTTTCTCCTTGAGCTTTTCAATCAAAGGCGATACGATATGAGTTGCCTGGAATTGTTGATGTATGATCAAAACTGCCTTGCATATCTTTTCTGCGGCCTGTTGCGCGTGATAGACTGAATTATGGTAGCTTTTTTTAGCGGATTCATATCCGGCGCTTTGTAAATCTGCTTCGCTGGCTTCAATAAACGCCCGCACTAATTGGCGATCAATTCTTTGATTCTCCATGGTTGGTCTCCTTCATAGTAAATAGGATTAAGTTTGATAATTGTGGGCTTGATTTTTTGAATATAATATTTCCAGAATCCATTATCATACAAAATGCGGTAGCCGGTGAGAATGCCATAGATCAATGGATTTATAAATTCTGTATCCAGATCTTTAGGCTCATAAAAAATAGGCATGACTCGCATTTGATAGTTTTCTAAGGCGTATAGTTCAAAGTCATCCATAAGCCTCATTCGTTGTTTAATATTTTTCGGGAGATGTTCCGCGACAATAAAGATGTCAACATCGCTATGGGCTGTTGCTGTTCCTCTTGCTTGGCTGCCGAAGAGTAAAAGGGTTTTTAGTTTTTTACCGAAGAATTGTTGTGCTGCTGCTAAACATGATTTCAGAAGTTGTTCTAATGGAGTATGTTCATTATTCAGGAGAGAGATGAATGATTGTATCTGCGGATTATTTTGTACAAGTTGGTAAATAGCGCTCTTTCCGATGTTTTTCCTATGTACTAACTCAGCCTGTTCAAATCCTCGTAAAACTTCGCTTGTCCTCGATTTTGATGTCTTTGTCAAGCGTGCTATATCTGAGACCGTAAGAATCTTATCTTGTTGATGGAGTAAAAACTGAATAATTTTTCCCTTAACTTTGGAATTGAGTATTTCTAGCATATGTTTATAGACATTCTCCTATTTTTATATCTTTCGATTTTTCGAATATATGTTCGATATTTAGTACATTTGTTCTTTTTTGAATAGTTTTATCAGGAAAGCTGTAATTCC
>JAUXTV010000142.1 GCA_030679025.1 Candidatus Woesearchaeota archaeon | reverse complement strand
GGAAGTATTATCAGAATATCTATGTCTTTTCCTTTTTTGCTTACAGAGGAGCCAAATAACACTGCTGAAAAAAACGCCGTGCTTACTCTTGACAGCCTTTCTTTGATTATATGTATTTCCTTGTTAGTATGCTCAACTAGTCTTTGTTTTTCCGCCAATTCTAAGAGGAGAGTATTGTTGAACGTTGGCTCAATGAGATTATTTTGATTCTTAATTAGAAATCCTTGCTCTATAAGTGCCTGAACTGCGGCATATACTGGTCTGTAATGTTTATGGATCGTTTTTGCTAGCCTGTTAATGCTCCATTGTTTAGTGAGGTCTTTGGTTATCTCTTCCATGATTTCGAGGTTTACTAGTGTTATAACTTTCATATTATAGAGTTATAACCTATAAGTTATATGTAAATGTTTTCTTTTTAGTAGACTGCTATAACTAAAATCGAATGAACATAATCTTTTCGAGGTTTCAAAAAATACAGTAAGAACATTTTTATAGAGGTCAGAAGTATAAATCCTATGCTAACTCAACTGCTTATAGCTCTTATCGCTTTCTCAGGTCTGTTGATAGGGTATGTATTAACCTTTCTAGCAAAAGAAGAAATCAAGCCAGGTCAGAAATATTTCATGTGGTTAGAACGACTTTTCAGGTTAACCATCATTCTAGTTTTACTCTGGAGTATAGGAACAGCAAAAGTTATGATCCTTCCTTTTATTGTAGGTATTCTTGTTGGTTTTTTCCTCAAGTTGCGTTATTTATATTTAGGAATAGGTCTTGCAGCAGCTAGTGCTTTGTCTCTGGAATTATTTGTGATGGTTGCAGCGCTTATATTGATCTATGGTCTTCCCTATGGAAGTATCTCATCCAAACTCAAGTTGCCTTTGCATGCTGTTTTCTTTTTTATTCCTGTACTCATTATGCTTTTTTTTAGTCCAAACAACACAGCTAGTCTTTTAGCTTTTGTTGCCGGCGCTTTAGTCTTGCAGAACTAGAAAAGATGTAGGAAAATTAATATAGTCTTACTCAAGACCTTCTAATATGTTTCGAAGAGTAGCGCTCATTATATTCTATGATAAACAAGGAAGAATACTATTACAGAATAGAAAAGAAATAAGTAAATATGGAGAAGAGTGGGGATATTTTGGCGGAGGCATAGAAGAAGGGGAAACACCAGAACAAGCACTAGTCAGAGAAACAAAGGAAGAATTAAATTTTGATCTCAAAGAATATACATTTATAGGTATAACAAAAACAGAAGATCAAAGAGGAATAATTGAAAGACATGTATTTATCTCACCTTTACCGAATATGAAATTATTTGACCAAAGAGAAGGTAAAGGTATGCAACTGTTCTCTTTAGAAGAGGCTAAGAAAGTAAAAAGTGTATTTGGAGATGATCAAGTAATCAAGAAGTTAGAGCAAATGGAGTTTCCGCCTAAAGTCCAATAAAGAAAAAGCTAAAATTATATTGTTCTTAGATTTTCCTAAGTTCTTATATTTTTTTGCTTCAATGTTTCTAGGCTTATTCTTTGATAGACAGGGTTAAGGCTTTTATCATCTCTATAGAAACAATTATCTCCTTTGAAAATCAAGAGAAAATCAGGACGTCCGTCTGCAGTAACATCAACGTGAAGTGTTTTCTCAAGATCGCCCAAAAGTGATCTTACAAGAGAAAAATCTTGTGAAGTAAAACTATCTATAGGAGTATATTCCCATTGTTTACCACGAAAATAAATGCTTGCTAGTACAGATCCTCCTACTACAATTCCAAGAATAATTTTTTGTGGAGTTTTCATGGTCACTTCTCTACTTATGTTGTGTCAAAATCAAAGGAATAAGAGCATCTCCTTTCTCATTTAAGACAATGGTTTCATAAGTTCCTTTGAATTCTTTCATAGCGCGAAGTGTTTGTGCAATTTTTGTAGGATCATCACTCTCTGCTTTGGCAATAGTAGTAACAAGAAGTTCCATTGTGCCGTAGGAAATAGCATGATAAGGCTTAGGATCTAGATTGTATTTCTTTTTGTATTTAGTGCTAAATGCTTGCCAGTTATGCATAGAGGCATAAGGAAAATCAGTATGATAAACTTCATCAACCACACTACCTAATTCAGAACTCTTGAAGATAACAAAAGCTATTCCGGTTAGTACAGTTCCTTCAAATCCTAACTCTCTAATTTGTTGGAGTATAATATTAAATCCAGGACCTAAACCCACTACAATAAGCGCATCAGCATCGATCATCTTTGTAATTTCTGTTTTAAAGTCAGTACTTTTCAAATCAAATGCTTCACTTTGTGTTGCAATCTTTGCCATAGTTAAATATTCTATAAGCTGTTTGTTAGCAACATACCCATATTCATCATTGCTATAGAGGATGCCTACTTGTTTTGCCTGCAATTTAATGACTTGGTCTGCAAGTTTTTTTGTTTCATCATCTACTACATTGGAATGTCTGAAAGTAAATTGAGTGTTTTCTGTCATAGCTGGATGAGCCACATCACCAAAAAGAATAATATGATTCTCTTCTGCCAAAGGTTTCATAGCGAGACCATGTGAGCTCAAGGTTGTCGCAACAAATTTGACTTTGTCTACGTTAATGAGTTTCTGGAAAGAACTAACAGCATTTTTTGGTTCAGACATAGTATCTTCGATGACAAGTTCGATAGGACGATCAATAATTCCAGCAGCATTAAGGTCTTCGATTGCTATAGTTGCACCTTGGAGATAATCGTTTCCCCAGGTTGCTGCAGGACCAGTTAAGGGCAGGACTAGACCTATTTTTAAGGTACTAGTTGGCGTTGTTCTCTGTAGACCTATGAATCCAATAATTGCTACTATTAACACTAGGACTGCAATAATTCTGATGTGGGATTTTCTTAACATTTTAATCACTTAAGAGTAAAGTATATACTACAGTATATAATATTATGGTGTAAAAAATATTACTACAATATAGTAATATTTAAATAGGATAGAAGATAATACAATTTACATGGCTATAGAAGAGGCACTTGAAAACATAGGTCTTAGTCGACAGGAAGCATTTGTCTATATTAGCACATTAAAACTTGGTATGACAAAGGCCAGTAGAATAGCTCAAAAAGCTGGGTTAAAAAGAGAAGCCGTATATTACATTCTAAAACAGCTCCAGGAAAAAGGATTTGTCAGTGAAGTCATTAAGTCAGGAGTAAAATATTACAGTGCAGTTCCGCCACAAAGGATTCTAGGGATTATTGAAGAAGAGAAACAGCAAAAAACTGAGGCTATTAAAGAAATTCTTCCCGACATTGAGGCATTACAAAAAATAGCTTTTATTAGACCTCAAATTGAGATCTATGAAGGTGTAAAAGGTTACAAAACCATAATTGCGAAGCTTGTTGAGAAAAAGAGTCAGGAAATTTGTTCTTATGTTCCAGAAGCTATTTTGCATTTTCTCCCGACATTTAGTCTTCAATTCAGACGTAAAAGAAAAGAAAAGAAAATCCACATGCGTGTCATAAGTGAAAAGACAAACATGATTAAAGAGCTTCAAAAAAAAGATAAGGAAGAACTACGTGAAATAAGATTCAATGATAAGATTATCAAGAATATCAAAGCAGCATATTATATCTTGCCTGACGCTGTGATTATTATTCGAGCAACAGAGAAAGAACAACTCGGTATCTACATTAGAGAGGAGAGTACAGCAAAATTACAAAAGAATATCTTTGAACAAATCTGGAAAGAATCTTTGAGATAAGATATTATAATACGCCAAAACCTTTTAAACCGCTTACATCATTCTAAAAGATATGAAAAAGCCAGTATACACTATCCTAGACTGTTACACTGACGAACCAGCAGGTCTTGGTGTTCCACCCTATTTAGGCACTTATCCTAGATATCTCGCTGGGAAATTGCATCCAGAGCAAGTCAACTATATAACTATTGATGATTTACGCCTAGTCAAAAACTACAACAATCGCAAACCACAAAATGAAATTGTCACCAACACCAAAATATATAACACAACTAATCAAGATATTCCAGATATTTTAGCAAATACAACACATTTAGTAGTTATTCTCGGTATCCAAACACCTGGTAAATATCTCTCAGCTGTTCCTGGAAGTATGAAAGAAGTAGTTTCCTTGATTGCCGATCTCCACTGTAAAAAGATTCTCACAGGTCCTGGTATTTTTGGTACACAATTGATCGGCGGTCGTAAGGCAGAGTCAATTCCTGATGGGGTCTTTGATGAAATCTGGAATGCGCATTTCAACTTCAAAGAAATTAAGGACTATGCTCTCAAAGGTGCTTATATTGTCAAAACCATTCCACAAAAACGTATTATCGAAATTGAAAGTGGACGTGGATGTACTTTTGGTAAATGTTCCTTTTGTACTGAACCTATAAAAAATAAAGTAGAGTTCAGAGATCAAGAAGACGTAGTAGAAGAAGTAAAACTCTTGCATTCCTATGGCTGTGAATTCTTCCGTCTAGGAAAAGCAACTTGTAGTTTAAGTTATAAACATGGAGACGTTAAAGAGTTAGAAAAGTTATTCAAGCCCTTGTCAGAATTAAACTTGAAAGTCCTGCATATCGATAATGTCAATCCAGTCTATGTCAACGAAGAAAGAACAAAATTAATCGTCAAATATTGTACAGAAGGAAATATTGCAGCATTTGGTGTGGAATCATTCGATAAAAATGTTGTCAAAGAAAATACACTCAATTGTACACCTGAGAATGCGTATCGCGCCATAAAAATCTTAAATGAATTCGGATCGCAACGTGGTGCAAGTGGTATG
>JAUXTV010000141.1 GCA_030679025.1 Candidatus Woesearchaeota archaeon | reverse complement strand
GATAATGATGGCATAGGTGACGCTTGTGATCCCTGTCCTCTCATCGTTGGTCCCTGCAACTTGCAATGTCCTGTATCTACTGAAGCATTGTGTGAACCTGAATGTCCTCTGTATCCACAGGAAGAGGCAGACGCAGATGGCGATGGCTTTGCCTGGAGCGGCTGTTTCGCACAACAAACTACGTGCAATCAAATGGTGCAATGCTGCTCAACTCTTTCCTTTACTCACTGCGGCGACTGTGATGATGTTGATGATGATATAGGATCAAGCTCTTATCCTGGCGCTGAAGAAGTTTGCGGAGACGAAGCAGATAATGACTGCGATGGAACTATTGATGAAGCCTGTGCAAGCGGAACTGCTGAAGAAGGAGAAGATGATCGCAATTACTTAATTATTCGCAATAGAAATCCCAGATCTGCATTAGCACGCGAAGCTTTCTTACTGGAGAATCTAGATATTGTATCATTACGCAAGCATATTGTTGGACTGCAGGAAGACTTGGCTTTAACACAAGCAACTCTTAAGGCAGTTTTAGCTTATCTTTATACTACTGACAGCACTGGAGCTCCCACACAATCGTTTGCTCAACTCCAACAAGAATTGGAATTACGTTTAGTGGAAGGACGTTCTTTAGTTGAGAAAATTGATGCCAATGAATCTAAGGACTTGATTTTTGAAGATGTACAACGCTTTGCGACTGATGTAGATCAGACTACTCGAGCGTTGAAAGACTCTTTAACTAGACTTTAAGAACTTAATCTACTTTAGTTTACTGCTTTGCTGTGACAATAATCTTACAGCAACTATTAAATACTTCCATTTTGTTTTTTCATTCTATTATTTATGGAGGAATATCTTTATGACATCTGCTGTTGATTTTGTTCTTGAGACTATGAGGCAAATTAGTGCTTCTGAACCTGTTCTCTTTGCAAGAAATGGAGCACTGTATGTTGTTTCTCCTCAAGGTTTTGGTCAAGTTGCTTATGGTGCTGTAGATATGAAATTAGCACAAGATGTTAGAGTGGATGTTGATTATGGTCAAGAAACATTAGATATTATAACATCTGAGCTACCTTATTTTAAGGCAATTGCATTAAGAGACCACACTTTTTCTTTCACACTAGATGATATGGTTAAAGTAGCACAAACATTAGGCAAATTACCTGACAATAATAAAATCCGTATGATCGCTAACGGAGACAGTTATGTTCTTTCTTTAGATGGGATGCGCGTTAATCTTGAACATGCTGCAATTATGGATAGAGAAGCTTATTTAGATTATTTAAGAAGAAAAGAAGAAAAGATACTTACAAACTTAGCTCAACGTGAAAGAAGATTAAGATCAGCAGATGCACATTTTTCGGCAGGTTTAATGAATTCAATACCTAGATCTATTCCAAGGGATCTTTATGATAGCGAAGTCCTTCCAGATTGTGTAATTATGACTCCTTATCTTAGTGTGAGCTTACCAAGGGCTGGAACTCTTGATAGACAGGAATCGCATTTTTGGACTCCACAAACTCCTCTAAAACCACAACACAATAATTCTACTACAGGAAGTGTTTTACATCAACCTCATGTAGATACTTATCAAGAATCTCCTTTTGGAGTTCATGTAACTTTTAATACCCAACGATTCCATGGAGTTTTTCCAGAATCTTTACAGTCTGCAGGGGAGGATCTTGTGGATCGTATTAATCAACAAAGATCTGCTGTTGCTTCCAGCATGCATTTAGTACTACCTCTTCTTGATCGATTGAATGCTCTTCATAATAGCATGTGTCAATCCGACATAGAGTCTAGGAAAAGATTACTGGAACGTGAAATTCGCGTTTAATCTTGTTCTCTTTCTTTTTTATTTCTTAAAATAAGCACGAATAGGTTTAATGATCTTTTCTAAATTGACATTCTTATCTTGTTATTTTTGCTTGTTTCACTACTTCATATAATTCTTTTGCTTTCTTATTTTTTTCAAAATATTCACGTACGGGCTTGATGAGTTTATCTAGTTCCTGTGCAACGCCTTTTTTGAGGTCTGAAGGATGTAATTGTCCCTCTACATATGCTTTCTTTATTTCCTCATAATTGTTAAAAGTGATATCTCCGCCAAATTGTTTCGGTCTTTCAATCTTCATAGCTTTTATTTCCTTGAAAATAATGTGCCTACTATATTCCAATAATGGATTACCTTCTTCAGTTTTTAATGGACAAAATGCGCTGTTTACTTTTTTTTGAATTTCTTCTGCAGAATCATGCATATAAATAGCAGATTTTGGATCTGACTTGGACATTTTTGATTTTATCATAGTCTCTTCTTCATTAGCTCCCTTTTGCACTCCTTGAAGGCCTAAAAGAATGTGGTGGTGTGCTGCTACAGGTTTTTTCCATTTGAGTTTGTCTGCTATTTCTCTTGCTAAAATGTTTGCACGACGTTGATCCATTCCTAATTGACAAATATCTACATCCATGTGGAAAATATCAGTAACTTGCATTGGAGGATAAAATAATTGACCCATGCTTAATTTTTCCCCTTCTTTTCTACCCATAATAGTTGTAGCACGTAAATTTCTTTCGAGGGAGATTTCTCTCGCTATTTTAAGTGTTTTATCCCAATAGTCTATACCATCCATAATGTCTTTGGCCCAAATAATTTCTACCTTTTTTTCATCGATACCACAGGCTTTCCACACTTCAATAAAATATTTTCCTGCAATTCTTATTTTTTCAAGATCTCCGCCTAATTTGTTATTAATAAATCCAAAATAATCTGCCAAGTAGAGTTTGAACTTAATGCCTGCTTTTAACATGTATTTAAGATTTGCAGCACGTAAAAGACCAAAATGAATGGGTGCAATACCTGAAGGTTCGAAGCCATCATAAGCTATAGGATGATCATTGGTTTCAAAAACTTTCTTTAATTCTTCCTCTGTGACAATTTCCTGAGCAAACTCTTTTATTAGTGCTATTTTTGATGTTATATCCATACTCTTTTCGGATATGGTGTGCTATTTAATCTTTTCTTTCGGTGATTTTGGAAGAATTTCCGGTTTTTCTAGTTAGTTTTCCGGATTTTTCTGATAAATCTAGATAAATATTAAGTTCTTTATTC
>JAUXTV010000140.1 GCA_030679025.1 Candidatus Woesearchaeota archaeon | reverse complement strand
ATGTACCTGGTCAGACTCCAAAAGTTTATACTCTCGAAGGATTAAATGCTGTAAAAAGCATTTTATTTAGTCTTTTAGAAAGACAATCAGTCGTTTGGATTTATGGTCTTGCAGAAAATGAAAATATTATTAATGTTCTTAATGATCGATTAATGCATTCTTTCCATCTTGAAAGAATAAAGAAGCATATTGAACTTAAATTGCTTTTTTATAAATTTCCTTATGAAGAAATTAAAACACTTAGCAATCTAAAGTTTACAGAAGCAAGGCTCTTACCAAAAAAACAACAGTCAAAAACTTCTCAAATAACTCAGATTGTCTGTAGTGGGTCTGTTTATATCACTCTCTGGATTCATCCTATTCATACTATTGTAATAGAAAATGATATTGTTGCAAAAGAATATCTTGACCTTTATAATCTTCTTTGGAATTATTCTAAAAAAGTTGTATAATCTTCTAAGATAAAGTATCTCCTCATACAATAGTTATACTGAACTACTGCGCTAGCATATATACTCTATTGATTCTAAGTAGAATATACTTAACCTAGGGGGGTAATAATATGACAAAATTACAAAGAATTAACAGTGATATGGCAACACTGGATAAGAGAGAAATTGCAGACAAGACAATAAAAGAGAATCGAATTAGAAATGATGACTTAACTAAAGAGAGAAGATCTAAGACTGATAAGACTTTGGATGAGAGCAGATTAAGAAACGATGAAATGACTGCAAATAGAAGAGAAATAAAAGATGGACATGACAACATGCGTTTAGCAATGTTTATCTTAGCGATAGCAGTTGTAGTATTTGGAGCCTATGTAATATTTGTCTAAAAAAATGAAAAAATTAAAGAATACAGTTGAACGATTGAATACTTTAATTAAAGAGGGTAAGATTAGGGAGGCCTTTGAAAAGTATTATAGGGAAGATGTAGTTATACAAGTAAATGGAAACTCCCCTGTAATAGGAAAAGACCAAAATAGAAGAAGAGAAATGATATTTCTTCAAGAAATAAAAAAACTAAACAGCGCGGAAATAAAATCAGTTACTTTTGGGGGAAGTGATGATAATATCTCAATGACTGAATGGGCTATACATATTGAAAATAAAAATGGAAAACAGAAAACAATCTATCGTGTAAATGTTCAACACTGGAAAGACGATAAAATAATAAATGAAAAATTGTATTTTTGTAATGATTAAATATTTTAGACCTTTAAATTAAGTGTATGGGATCATACAGCATAAGTATATATCTATCATAACTATTTTAATATATAGATTATATCAATATAATAGTGATGGAGGAAACAATGAACAAAAAAGGATTATCCAGTTTATTAGGTTGGGCAATATTGTTTTTAATAGTCGCACTAGTTGCTGGAATATTCGGATTTGGGCTTATTTCAGGACTTTCATTTACAATAGCTAAGTGGTTAGCAATGATCTTTGTAATATTATTCATAATCTCAGTAATAGCTCATGTAATCAAAAAAGCTTAAACAAATTAAAAGTTTATGCCTATAATTAACAACTGGAGGAATAACAATGGCAAAGAAAAGTAGAGGCGGTCGAATGACTGCAGCAAAAACAAGAGCATCAAAAAACGCAGGTGGTAAAGGAATGGTAAAAAATAGATCTGCGGGAAGAAAAATAATGAGGACTTAAATGGCTCAACAAGAGATGTGTTACTGCCATTACTCGAGTACTTTAATAAAACGGAGAACTTGTTAAGATGGTTTTTAACACAATCTTGGGAATTGTAGCAGTTCTTGCTGCTATATATGTAATCTATGATGTAATTATAAATAACAAGAAATTGTCTGATGGTATGAAGGTATTGTGGATAATACTTGCTCTATTTTTTAGTATAATCACTGCAATAGTTTACTATTTTATCGGTAGACATGCAAAAAATGATCTGTTTAGAGGAAATAAATTATAATAAATTATAATTGGAGGAACCATGAAAAAAACGCTTTATAAAAACAAACAAGGAGGGATACTTTCATTTATTGGAGGAATAGTTGTAATCATAATTCTTGTGATATTATTCTTTAAATATTTTTAAGTTTAATAAGATAAATCTAATTACAGGATAAAACAATGACTCAACACAAAAAACAACATGGATTTAAAGATTTATTAAAACATGGCTTAAGCTATATTTCTCAAGTCATATCAGCGAGCATATTTTCACCAATAACTCAAGGTGCTCAAACAGTCATGAAGGATATTGATGATAAAATAATTCACATAGAAAAAAGAATATTTAGGAAGCTATTTTCTCTTTTTATCATTGGATTTGGAGCAGTACTCTTACTCTTTTCTCTCTTTTTCTTCTTGATAACCTCTTTAGATTGGAGTAACACCGCAGCACTCTTTTCTCTAGGAATAGTTGTTTTTGTCATAGGCCTCCTACTCAAAGTAGGGGAACCTCATAGCTGAAAAAATGGCAACTCCTAATCAATATACTAAAATAGTTCCATTTATACTATTTATTCTAGCATTACTTCTCTTATTTAAACTCACCCGACCACTAATAACTATTCTCTTAAGCAGTGCCCTGCTTGCCTATGTTGCCTTTCCTCTGTATACGCGAATAAGCAAAAAAATATCGAATAAATCTCTTTCCATTGTTTTATCTTTATTGATTGTTTCTATTATTATATTAATCCCATTTTCTTTTCTAGCATTTGAAATTACACAGCAAGGATATTATTTTTATAACTCATTATCCACTGAAATTACACAAGGAGAGTTGTTTGGTTTTGGCTGTACTAGTGCAGACTCCAAAGTATGTTTGCTTCTTAATCAGGCAGAAACCTTTAGTGTAGAACGATTATCAACATTTGGCTTTGATAAACACCTACAGAAATTTCTATTTATTTTAGAGGAGAAAATAACCACCTTTATTTTGACTATACCTTTCATTATAGCACAAATTCTTCTTACCTTAGTTATTTCTTATTTTATTCTTAAAGAGTGGGGGAACATACTCAACAAAATAGTTGATCTACTTCCCATGAGAACTAAAACTATAAATAAACTAATCGAACAATTTGGTAATATCACTTATACAGTTATTTATGCGCAATTATTTGTTGCATTAGTCCAAGGATTTATTGGTGCTTTAGGGTTTTACTTTTTGGGCGTTCCCTTTCCTATATTCTTTGGAGTGGTTATGGCCTTCTGCGCTTTAATTCCTACGATTGGGACAGCAATCATATGGGTGCCTGCTTCGTTCTTCTTGATTTTAAGTGGTTACTTTTCTAATGATTACTGGCTCTTAGGTAAAGGGATATTCCTGTTCTTCTATGGTCTTTTGATCATCAGCACTATCGATAATATTTTACTTACAAAAATAGTTCATGCAAAAGCTAAGGTAAATCAGATTCTTGTTATTATTGGAGTTATAGGTGGCGTCGGCATGTTCGGGGTTGTTGGAATATTTATAGGTCCTATATTATTGCCTTTACTTATAACTTATTTTGAAACCTTTAAAGAAAGATTTGTGTAAATAATATTCCTTCTTGAGATTAAATTTAAAAACTTATTTAATAGTTATAATTTATCTTTATAAAAAGTATTCTTTTATACAACAAGTACAAGCTAATATCGCAAGGGAATATATACTTCTTTCGATCTTGATCAATTCTAAACATGAGGGTGAACAGAATATATTTCTCTCTAAAACATTTTCTCCAAACCTTTAAATACCATTTCTAGCCCTTCTAGACTATGTTTAAGTTCCTTAAGGACAAACTGAAATTAGCCTTAGACAAGATTACTAAGAAGGTTGAAGAGGAAGCTCCAGAAGAAGTTATAGAACAAGTAGTGGAACAACCGAAGGAAACAAAAAAACCTAAATTAGAGAAACCTAGTAAGCCTAAGAAGAAAATAAAACCAAGAAAAGAAAAGAAAAGTAAAAAAGAAACTGTAGTTGTAGAAGAGCCAGTTGCAGAAATCCAAGAAGAACCAATTCAGGAAGAAGAGATATCTCCTGTTAAACCAGTAGTCCCAGAAATACAATCAGAAGAACAGCCTGCAGAGAAAAAAGGATTCTTTTCCAAGTTATTCAAGAAAAAAGAAGTTGTCGAAGAACCCAAAGAAGTCAAAGAAGAGCAGCAAGAAGAAGTCAAACCTCAAGAACCAGTTTCAGAAGAAGCTGTTGCAGAGAAAAAAGGATTTTTTGGCAAACTCAAAGAAAAAATAGTCACTAAGAAAATCACTCCAGAGAAATTTGAAGAACTCTTCTGGGAATTAGAAGTTGTCATGCTGGAAAATAATGTTGCTGTTACTGTTATTGATAGAATTAAAACTGAATTGAAACATAGACTGGTTGACAAGCCTTTACAAAGAGGCCAAATTGAAGTTATCATCCATAAAAGCTTGAAAGAAAGCATAGAAAGAGTCTTGAGTGTTCCGACCATTGATGTTCTTGAAGCCATTAAGAAAAAAACTGACAAGCCTTATGTGATTGTTTTTGTTGGCGTGAATGGAGCTGGAAAAACTACAACTATAGCGAGAGTTGCTCACTTATTGAAAAGCAAAGGATTACGCTGTGTGCTAGTTGCTGCAGATACTTTCAGAGCTGGAGCAAAAGAACAACTTCTTGAATGGGGTAAACGCTTAGACTTGAAAGTTATATCTCATGATTATGGCGCAGATCCTGCTAGTGTTGCTTTTGATGGTATT
>JAUXTV010000129.1 GCA_030679025.1 Candidatus Woesearchaeota archaeon | reverse complement strand
AGGCGTAATGACTGGAAAACTGTCTCAACGAAGAGCCCGATGAAAATGCGATTCCCGTGAAGACGCGGGGTACCGGCAGCTAGACGAAAAGACCCCGGAAGCTTTACTGTAGCTTGGTATTGATATTAATGGTCGAATGCGTAGCGTAGTGAGTAGACTTCGAAACCCTGTTTCCGGATGGGGTGGAGTCGCCAATGAAACACTCATCTTTAGTTCATTAATGTCTAACTGGATATGAAAAACATATTCAAGACAGTGCCTGGCGGGCAGTTTTTCTGGGGCGGAACCCTCCCAAAGTGTAACGGAGGGGCCTATTAAGGTTGGCTTAGCGCGGATGGAAATCGCGCTAGACGTGGAAAGGCACAAGCCAGCTTGACTGCAAGGCCTACAAGCCGCGCAGGTGCGAAAGCAGAGCTTACCGACCCGACGATCCTCTATAGGAAGGTCGGAGACAACGGATAAAAGTTACTCCGGGGATAACAGGCTGGTTTCGTCCGAGAGTCCCTATCGACGACGAAGCTCGGCACCTCGATGTCGGCTCATCACATCCCGGGGCTGGAGAAGGTCCCAAGGGTACGGCTGTTCGCCGTTTAAAGTGATACGTGAGCTGGGTTCAAACCGTCGTGAGACAGGTTGGTCTCTATCTGCTGCCGGCGTAGATGCTTGAGGGAAGTCGTCTCTAGTACGAGAGGACCGAGATGAACGAACCTCTGGTCTACTGGCTTTGGTATCAACTGAATTGCCAGGTAGCTATGTTCGGACGGGATAAGTGCTGAAAGCATCTAAGCACGAAGCCTCTCCCAAGATTAGGCATCATTAACCCCTAGAAGATTACTAGGTTGATAGGCTCTAGATGTAAGGCCCGTAAGGGTTTCAGTCGAGGAGTACTAATCGGTTAAGCGCGCGTTCCGTTAAAAAGTGGACGTGTGCATCGCTTGCAATTGCAAATAAGTTATGATATATTACTCGCTGATTGGTGTTTCATTACAGCGTGACCCACCTGTTCCCATTCCGAACACAGAAGTGAAACCGCTATAACCTGATGGTACTTGTTGCTTCGGCGACTGGGAGAGTAGGGTACGCCGGTCTTATCAAGAAATCTCCTTAAAACGGGGATTTTTTGTTTTTATACAAAAGAGGAATATACATTCGGCCTGCTGGCCTCAGTACTCCTTCGCTCTCGCTCAGTCGTTGACTTTTTAATAAAATAGGTATATAATATAAGTAGAAAATTGTAATATATTAATCATTAATTAGGGAGGTTTCCTTGAAGAAATCCTCGTTTTTATTTTGGTTCCAAATAATTATGGCCTGGGTTTATTCTGTGCCACAGATTTATGGAATTTTATCTGGTAAAACCGAAGGGTTAACTTTGGTGCTTTACGTCAGTTTTATGTGCTATCTAGGATTTAGTTGGTTTTTAGCTTTAGCCGCTTACCAACAAGCTTTGGATAACTATGAAAAGGTGGAACGCACATCTAAACAAAAAATAGATTTAATAATCCGAAAACGAACCTTAATTGTTTTTTCTCAGTGGTTGGTTTTAGTTTTTGTAATACTGATCTTGGGAATAAATAGAGTAATTTGGCGCGAAGGAGATACATTAATTTCTTTAATAATTATGTGTCTTTCCGTTGCAACCTTAATTGCTTTTGAGGGAATTAAAAATCCTTTTAGTAAGGGATGGCTCGCGGTCTGGTCTAAGAGTTTACCTCAGCTTTGGTTGGCATATGTTATCTATTCCGAAGGTGGGGGAAGTGGATTACCTCTT
>JAUXTV010000112.1 GCA_030679025.1 Candidatus Woesearchaeota archaeon | reverse complement strand
GAGAGGAATTAAAAATGATATGGAGTTTAGGAGGAATGTTAGCAAGTTCGATACTGAACAACCTACACATTTGGATAGGACATTAGCCGCAATATATCTCTGGGGTGCTCATCTGAGAATAAGAGAAGCGATAGAAGTCATGATAGGAAGAAAAATCCTAGATGAGGAGGGAGTTCTAGATGAGGTAATGGGGCTTCAGACATCAGAACTTCAGAGGTATATAGAAAGAGCAGTGGAGAAAGTATGGAGAAACCCAGATAAATTAGCAGAGATTGTTGAATCTTTTTATGAGTGGGGGAAAAAATAAAAAGAATTATTTCTTCTTCAATCTATTCTGAACCATGTCGCTGCCAATAATATTTTGAGCCATCTTTTTCACGCGCTCAACTTCTGCATCACTAGACACGAAAGGCTTGTTGCTTCTAATCTCTTCAGGAGTTTGATAAATATATCCTGGTGGAGGTCGAATCTCTTTCACTTGACCAACAGTAGGAGTAGCAGATACATATTCCTTTGGCTTCATGGTTAATTTTTTAAGAATATCTTCTTGTGCTTCCTCAGTTGGTGGAGGAGTATTTGCAGGTGGAAGAATAGTATTAGTCTCACGCTGAGGTTGAAAATGTTCTTGTGGTTTTACATGGGGTTGAAGAGTTTGTTGTGGAGCGGAAACAGGATGAGGTAAAGGTTGAGAACTTGGTTGTGATAAGGGAGAAGGTTGTTGCATAGGTTTTGGAGCAGGCATTTGTGGTGCATCTTTAGGATCAATCCGTAGAGACTTGCCAGGCATAGTTAATCTCAAAAGAATATCTTCATCTGCATTGTTTTCTGTCACGGTTACCTCTTTTTTCCTCAGACTATTTAGTTTTCACCTGCATAAAATGGCAGTTGCCGCAGTAATATCTATCCTTGTGATCTGCAAAAAAGTATCCAGGTCCGCATTTTGGACAGCTAGGTTTTCTCTCTACAGTATCGCCTTTGACAGTGTATTTAGTCCATTTCTCTGATGGTTGATGGTTCTTAACTTTTCGTTTTGCCATGGTTATTTCTTACCTTTTGTTTTTGCTGGCGCTGCAGCTTCTTCTTTCTTCTTAGGTTTCTTAGCAATGATTGCAAATTTCTTGTAAGCTTCTGCGTTGTCATAGACAGCTGCTTGAACAGTGCAATGAGTTGTTCCATAACTATCTTGGATAGTATAAATCATCACAACGTCTTCTCCAACTTTATAATGATCTGCTAATGCTTTCTTGACGTCAACATTTTTCGGAGTCATAGCTCCAGCATGTTGTATTTCAGCTGTTAGCTCTCTACGATGAAAGAGCGGTGCTTTTCTTTCGTGTTTGATAGTTAGTTGCATAGTTATTTCACCTTAATGGCGTATTCTCCTTTTTCTGTTACTTCGATTTTTTTTGCGATTTCTGACTTGGGAACATCGAAGATATACATTCTTCCTTTCCAATTATCGCTGAACTGATTACCTTTGCAGAGAGGACAAACAGGGCCTTCCACAAATATTTTACATTTCTTGCAGACTTTCTTTGCCATTATTTAGCTTTCTCCTTCTTCTCAGGTTTATCAGCTTTATCAGATTTTTCTACTGATGTTCCTTTTTTATTACTATCTTCTTTGATCCATTCTAATTTTCCTAGTTGAGGTTGTCTCATAGTGAGTCCAACTTTAGGATTGTGTACATCTTTGTAACTGACTGCGATAATTCTTGCTCTGCATAAGTCGCCAACTTTCAAAGAGCGTTTAGTTTGTTTACCAGTTAAAACATTGCTTTTGGAAAAAGAAACGAAATCATCCATAGCTTGGCTGATATGTACCATGCCATCTAAAGGTCCAATTTCCATGAATGCGCCAAAGTCACTAATATCTGTGATCTTGCCTAAAACAACTTCTTGTAATTCAGGTCTGTAAGCAACTAATTTGAAAGTAGTTTCGTAGTAAGCTGCTCCATCGCCAGGAATAATAACTCCTTCTCCGACTGCAAGCACACCAGTAATGCCAATAACAACTCCTAAATCTTTAGAAATATAACCATCAAATTGTTGATTTAATTGTCTAGCTACTGCACCTTTAATGTCTTCCCCAAATAAATTTGGAGGAACACGGATGTGACTTTTGACTTCGAGTTCATAAAACATGGTTTACATCACCAAATAGCGCTGTTTGCGAATAGTAATTATCGGAATACTTGCCTTTTTAAGCTTTTCTTTTAAAGCCTTATCCTGAGTTGCTACTACAGTATCTGTTTCTTGACCATGTTCTAAAAGAAGGTCATCCACAGGTAAAGTGCTTCCAGTCTTAATAAGCTCCATTCTCTTGGTAAACGCTAGGGCTAAAGGGCTATCCTTCTTTCCTTGTAATTCTTCCAAAGTCCTGTCAAACACACAAATCTTGATTTTGCTAGTAGGAAAGAGTCTTTCTAATTCTGTAAAGACATCAATCTTCCATCTGATGCATTGGAGCAAAAAATCTGTGTCCAGGAGTATTCTGTGCATGAGTAAGAGTAAGAAATCAGGTTTTATAAGTGTTGAGGAAAAACTAAGCAAGAGACATAAACACCCCATAATATTTATATAGATCAAAACAAGCACGCGTTTATGGATAAAGTAGAAAAAAAGCGATTAGAAAATTATTTTAAGATCACGCAGGAAGCCCTAGAAAAAGCAAAAGCTACTCCAGAAAATCTGGACATGGAGAATGCTCGCGAAGATTTTCTGAAGATGGTTGAAAGCTACATAGCAGATGCTAAGCATTTTGAAAAGGAAAAAAAGATCGTAGACGCATTTGCAGCAATCAATTATGCACATGGTTGGCTGGATGCTGGGGCTCGTATTGGCCTATGGGACGTTGACGATAACAAGTTATTCACTAGGGATGCTAAAACCGCTGCTAAAAAAGAAGAATAACTACTGATTCTAAATGAAAAGTAGAGGAGAAGAATTATAAACCAATTAGGTAAATAAAAAAAACATGGAAACAATAAATGCTGGACAAGTAAGTAAATATCCTTTATTAAGCGAATTAGTATTATCAGCACATGATTAAATAAATCCATAGTTTAAATGAACAATTTTAGTAGACAATGCGATAAAAGCTTCTCTGTTAATTCCACAACATGGTGGTGTGTACCTATTAAAAGAGTATGGTCAACCACACTTACTAGTGCTTCCTCATGTACAAGACGCGTTCAAGCGGGGACAAAGTACATCAGTAAGAAACTTAGAAAGAAGATATAGATCTGCCGCTGGAAGAGATTTAAGAGCGGACTTAGACAGGATAATGTTAGGTGATAAAAGAACAGGTACGTTAACAAGAATAGTTAATATATTTATGCATGATGGAATCGTAGAATTACACCGCACATGGTTTGGTGCTCAAAAAATTACTGAAGGAAGAATATATAGGAAGATTCGTGTGTTTGACTCATCAGTAATGCAATCAGTTGATGAAGAAGCCCAGAAAGAGTATAGAATAGATCCAGCAACTCGAGTTAGGTAAATATTTAAAGGAAAGAGAATTCTCTAAATCATGAAAGTAGAGGTGTTAAGCTTAGGTGGTTCAGTTATTATTCCAACTTATACTGATCAGATTGACTATAACTATTTAAAAAAACTCAAAAGATTATTTGCAAGTATTAAAGATAGAAAATTTGTAATTGTGGTGGGTGGTGGTTCTACTTCACGTAAATATATGAAAGCGCTAGAGCAGGAAGGATTTGACAAAAAAACTCAGTCAGTCTTTGGTATTTCTGTTACTCGTATGAATGCTAAGTTTATGGCATACTTTTTCTATGGCCTCGCATCGCAATCGATTCCAAGGTCATTATTAGAGGTAAAAAATCTGTTAAAACATAACAAAATAGTATTTACAGGTGGCTTACGATATGAAGAAGATAATACTAGTGATGGCACAGCTGCAAGAATTGCTAACTATCTGAATACAGATTTTATTAACATCACAGATGTCGATGGATTATACACAAAAGATCCAAGAAAATTTAAAGATGCAAAACTCATCAACCACATTAGCTTTGAAGATTTTGACAAGATGATAAAGCAGATTACATTTCATCCAGGCCAGCATTTCGTCTTGGACCAGCATGCTTCTGCAATTATTAAAAGAAACAAAATAAGAACAACTATTATTGGAAAAGATATTGAAAATATCCAACGTTGTCTGAATGATAAAGACTTTAAAGGCACTGTAATTGAATAAAGGTATGAAAAAACCTCAAGTTATTATTGTTACAGGAACGCCAGCAACAGGCAAAACAACCATCGCCAAGCGTCTCGCTAAAAAAAATAAAGCGGTCTACATAGATGTAAATATAGTCATCAAGCAACACAAATTAGTGGATAAATATGATAAGAAATTAAAGACGAATATTGTTGATGTAAATAAATTGAATAAAGTGCTGATAAATATAATCAAGGAATATCAAAAGAAAAAACAGTCTCTAGTTATAGATTCTCATTTATCTCATCATTTGCCGAAGAAATATGTTGATCTCTGTATGGTAACAAAATGTTCCTTAAAAAAATTACAGCAACGCCTAAAGAAAAGAAAGTATCCCCAGCAGAAAATCAGAGAAAATATGGATGCAGAAATCTTAGACGTATGTTTATTGGAAGCAATTCTCAACAAGCATAAAGTAAAGGTTGTAACTACATGATAGACATTATCTATTGCAGTCCTAGAGAAAATTTAGGATTTCATAAGATACTTCACGTAAAAACATTCAACATAGTCGAAGGCATCTCAGAAGAAAAAAATAGAAAGGCTGTCGAGAATAAACAGGTAGACATCTTATTAGCGCCAGAGAGAATAGGAAGGAAAGATCGTTTGAACCAGCGTGACAGTGGAGTAAATGACATCTTATGTAAATTTGCAAGAGATAATGATGTTGCTATAGGTTTTAGTTTTGCTGATCTCTTGAATTCAAAATTTAGAGCAGTACTCTTAGGACGTATGATGCAGAACGTTCGTCTCTGTAGAAAATATAAAGTAAGAATGGTGCTCGCTTCCTTTGCCAAAGATCCTTGGGAAATGCGTACAGCCTATGATTTGCTAGCCTTTGGTCAAGTCCTAGGTATGACTCCTAAAGAAGCAACTATAGCTTTAAATTTTACAAAGAAAAGACAAGCAATTAAAATAATAAAATAAAAAAGAAAAAAAGAAAGCTTCACTTAGAAGCCAAAGATACTAGTAATGCCTTTCCAGATCTTCTGTAAGATATTCAAGCTGTTGACACATTGGCCATTGTTCTGCTCATTACTTAAGCATTCATAGTTGTTTTCAGCTTGTTCGCTGTCTTGCTTTTGGACCATCATCTTCTTGGTTAAAGCATCACAGTATTGTGATTTGCCTTCAATATTGAGACGTGTTCCAACTGGAATTGCGCCATTGCCTTCTACTTGACAAGAGCCTTCATTCTTTGAAGAATCTTTTTGTCGCAACGCTTGTGTTTCGCCGCTCATAGCAACATAACTTGAAGGATTTTCTCCCTTCCAAGCAGTGTAGCCGACTAAAACACCATCAGCTTTCTTCTCATAGAGCATGATAGGATAGCCTACTTCTCCAGGAAGAATACAGAAAGTTTTTGTTTCTGAGCGAAGAGGAGCAGTCATGCCTTGCTTACCTGGTTTACCTATAATGGGTTGTCGAGAAGCGTCAGAGTCATATTTCTTAGTGACTATCTTATCAAACTTGCGAAGATAGTCTTCTTTCAACTTTGCTAACTTCTCATCATCGCCTTCAGCTACAGCATCTGCATATTTTTGTTCAAATTCTTGTTTGAGCTTGGCAACTTCTTTATCTTCAGGAAAGTCTGCAAAGTCATAAGGATAGGTATAACCTGCTGCGTCACTATCTTTTTTCTCAGGATAATCATAAGCTACATCATCTGAAGATCCAAGAGTATACTTTTTAGAAAGTGCTTGTGATTGTTCTTCAAATGCCTTCTTGACTTTGAGTATAGCTTCTTCATCGCCTGCAGCTACTGCTCGTTCATAGTCAGCTCGAAATGCTGCTTCAAGTTTTTTGTAGTCTTCATCATAGCGAGCATCGGGAACAAATCGTGGCGGAGTTGGTGGGTTCATAACTGCTGGTGTTGAAAAAGTCATGGAAAATTGTTCACAAACTTTATCATTGGCAACAGTTGCTAAGCCTGTTTCTCCAGGGCATGCGTTAAAAGCGCAGCCATTGTTAGAGTCTCTGCCAACATAAGTCACGCCATCAGAGCAAAGTTTTAATTCTTCAGTGCAAGCCATTTGATTTGGCTTCTGAGATGGACCATTATAGGTCAAGTAGATATTAGATTCTAATTTCTTTTGATCGCCTGGGTAAAGCCAAAAAGTAAGAGGTTCCTTGCCTTTGGAAGCTTCAATAGCGATTTGTTCTGTTCGTTGCTGGTCTGACTCTTCATCAGTAAGAGCAAAAGCTGGTATTGCTGCAAATACTAGCAATAAAGCCAAAAACAAACCTTGTATTTGTGTTTTCATATAATTCACTCCTTAAGTTTTTTTGAGATATACTCAAACCTAATAACAAATCAGGAGGTGGAGCTATATAAATATCTTCGGTGGAACCAAAACAAGAGGAAAAGAACTAAGAAAGACCAATAGAAAAATAAAAGGCAAAATAGGGTCCTTTTAATTATTAAAGGTTAAATAAGACTTTTAACAAAGTACCACAATGTTTATAAAGAATATAAAGAGGGAAAATGTGAATGAGAAAAAGGAAAAGCTTTTTTCTCGGGTGAGATACCATTAAGCCATTAATACCCAGTTTAAGAGAAAAGAAAAGGTACCTCCACTACGAGGTGACCAGCGAAACAACACTCACTGCAGAAGAAGTCAAACAA
>JAUXTV010000108.1 GCA_030679025.1 Candidatus Woesearchaeota archaeon | reverse complement strand
TATAGCTTCTATTCTTATTGAAGGAAAAATCATCGATGTTATGGATGAAAAGGATAAAAAAGCAGTTCTAGAATCTTGGAAGAAAGACTCAAAAATAGACCCTAAATATTCTTCTCCTTGGATGAATGCTATTCTATCAAGATGTAATGTAAAAGCTTTAAGCTTAGGTAATGATATTAACTTACCTCCCCATATTCCTTTCCCAAGATTGGCTAAAAAAGGCCAAATTGAAAAGAAAAAGTAATTCTTCACTTCTAGCCTTTATAAATAGCCAAAACCATAAAATAGATAAACTAGAATATAGTGCCCATTAAAATGTTCTTACGTATTAAAAAAAGAATCAATCCTTCTGGGAAAACTTATGAATATGCTTATTGGGTAGCAAATAAGTACAGAAAAGGACGTCAAATGCCTAAACAAAAGGTAAAACAGTATTTAGGTCGTGTTTATCGCTTTGAAAAGGTTATGAATAATGAAATAGAGCAAATAACAGATAAAAAAGCATCAATGAAGACTAAAATAATATTCTTAATAAAAAATGAGCTTAAAAATTACGGCTTTGAAGAAAAAGAAGGGTTTTGGAGACAAAAAAATTGTATAATCAATCTAGAACAAGGTATTTGTATAGATGACGAAGGAAAAAACATTTGTATTGCAATCAATGAAGGGATCTTGCACCAGTCAACAATCAATGCTTTAATCAGTTTTAAACCTAAAGAAGGCTTAGAAAAAGATATCGGAAAACAATTAGGGAATGCTTTAATTTCTGCAGGAATAAGGCCTAAAGAGGCTGTTTTCATCGATTTATACAAACAAATAATCACTGAAATAAACAATCATCAACAATGTCGAGCAATGCCAAGCAATGAGCAACAATGATAAAGCCTTAAATACTTGTTTTACTTCCTTAAAAAGTGGGTTAAAATGGATAAAAACGACGATATTTTCAAAGAAAACGTCAAAAAATCGTTTCTAAAAGCAAAAGAAGATATTTCTAACATAGAAAATCAATTTAAAGAGCTAAAAGAGCTATTTTCCAAGCAAAATAAAGACATTTTAGCCTTATATGAGAAAATAGAGTATTTTTTTAAAGAAAATAGTAAAAAAGAGGATAAAATAGACTTTTTTAATAGTTCCATCGGAAATAAGGGGGTAGTCAACAATCGTCAACAGTCAACAGTCAATCATCAACAATCATCAACAATGCAGAGCAATGAGCAACAATGGATTTCTGATGACCAAGCAATCAACAACAATCAACAACAAACACTCACTTCTGAACAAAAACGAGCAAATCAACCTCCTTTTATTAGAAATAGTCTTGATTCTATCAATCAAACTCTCACTTTTCGCTTTAAAACTCTTACAGACCGCGAATTCTCTGTTTTTTTGGCTATTTATGAGTTAGAAAAGCAACTCTCAGAAGTTACTTATGCAGATCTAGCGAATAAACTCTCACTTACTGAAACAACTATCAGAAGTTGTGTAAATCGACTAGTTTCTAAGCAATTACCCCTCACAAAAGAACGTTTCTTTAATAAAAAAACTACTCTTACTATTGATAAAAATTTTAAGGAACTCTCACTTTTGAATAAATTGATCAATATTCGCTCAAATAACTCTGATCAGAAGTCTCTTTTAGATATTTAACTCTTTTATCACTCACTCTCTCTTCCTATACTTGCTTCTATTTATTTAGATTATAGAAATATCTTATCTATACCAACTCTCACTTTCACTAAAAGAAGGCTATTTTGGTCTTTTTTGTTCTCATTCTTCTCTTTTCTCATTGAACTTGGATCTTTTATTCTTCTTCTCTCACTTCCTTTATTTGTTTTGATAGCTTCTAAATTAATCTTCTTTTTATCACTTTTTTTGTCGTCGCTCGCTACGCTCACTCCTGACTAGAATGCTTGCTGACGCACGCTTAGAGAACTCTGCACACTACTCATCGTTCTAGGTGTACACTATGCTTTTTTTATGTTTTTTCATGAATTTTAGAGTATTTTATCCGTCTACGACGCGTCGACGAACCGTCTACGACACGTCTATAGACGTCTCCGACAGTTCTTAGACGGGAAACGCAACATTTAAAAGGAAAATGGTATTCTTATAATTGAAAAATGTGGTTTTCTAAAAAGAGGGAAGAAGATAATGAGTATCGTGAAGATTTAGAAAGATTAAATGCTAATTTAAAACATTCATTTGTAAAAATTAAAGAAGATATTAAAGCTATCAAAGAATGGATTGATTATTTTGAGGGGCAGCATACAGATCATAAAAATAAATTTAAGCATGTAGAAAATAGATTAGCAGACATCGACCAAACTGTTTCATATGTTTTATTAGCTCCTTCAAAACAACAAGCTCGACTTATCCAGCAAGAAGAAAAATTAGAGGAAGAAGTCAAGGAAATTTTAGAGCAAGCTCCAAGTCCACAATATTTAAGGCTGTTAGATGACCTTACAGAGACCCAAAAAAGTATGTTTTACCGCCTAGCTTTATTGCTAAAAGAAGCAGACCAGGAATGGATGACTATCAAATCCTTAGCTACTGACTTATACCCTAATAAGCAATATGATCAAGTCCGTTCGACGACGTCTGAATATGTCAATGTGTTAGTAGAATCAGGATTATTGGAGAAGCGTCGACGGGGAAAACAGACTTATATTACTATTACTAAAAAAGGTCACCAACTTTTAGAAAAATCAAAACAGGAAATGGCCCAAAAAGTGAAAAATAGAGGAAAAAATAAAGATTAAAAGATTTAAGCAAATATTAAAAGTTGTATCCTATGAAAAAACAGAAAAAAGCGATCCAAGATATAGGAAAAAAGTGTCCTAGTTGTGGTGAAACTTTACATGTAGGTCAAGAAAGGCATTCTGATGGGCTTTTTAACGTCGAATATTGTAAATCCTGTGGGTTTAAGACAGAAGGAACTTGGTCATAATATTACTATAAAGTGGTGACAAATGCAAAAATTTATAAACTCAACTTCTATTAAAAGTATATGAAAGAAGGTCATTTTACTCTGTTAGATGAAGCATATGGTCGTTTAATGGAAAGAGTTACTGGAGTGTTTACTGCTAATGAAATACCTTATGTAGTTGTCGGAGGATCAGGCATACAACTAGCGATTACAAGCGCTCTAACTCAGAATGGAAAAGTAAGTACTGCCCAGAAAAAATATGAATTAAGAGGATTATTAAGACCTACAGATGATATTGACATGGCAGTTAAAGCTGAAAGATTAGAGGTTGGAAATGCTTTGCAAGAATTAACAGCATCAGACCCTACTCTTGATGTAAGTTTGCCTTATGATAGGACTCCTACAGTTAATATAACATGTAAAGAAGGAGTTCCTAGAAGAATTCATTTAAATATTCAGACAGATCAGGCAGAATTTAAAGGATTGACAGCATGGTATGATGAGATTATTGCAGGTGGAAGACCTCTCACAATAAGTTATAATAATCATCCCGGGTTTCAAGTTGTTGTAGCGGAGCCAGAATTTTTGATAGCGTCTAAACTTACAAGAGCTAGACCTAAAGATATTGTAGACATTTTTAATTTGTTGAATGTTCTTAATAAAAACCAAGTCCATCGAGATAGAATAAAAGATATCTTAAATCGTTGTGATAAAATGGGATGTATGGTTACTCTCGACGCTATATTGGCAGATTTGCAAAACTAATAAATTATTTAATCATTGCTTAAAAGTTACTATCAATTCTACTGTTTTAGTTCGTATAACATACATTATGCGACGTTATTCTTTTTCTTGTAATGAAACTAATACAAAGGCAGTAGCCAAGGTAAACAGAAGCATCCCAGATATAAAATGGAGGTTTGCTTTCAAAGATAGAATTTCAGAGAGTGCAGGAGTAGAGGTAAAATACGCGAGAAAGAAAAAAATACTTGATATAAAGAAAACAACTCCAAATGTAATCCATTGAGATCTCTTCATCATTATGAAAAGTTGACTCACTTTAAAAACATAACCTTTTTATGCTGTGGATTATTGATGATTTTATATGAAAGAAGAGAAATCAAAACCTCATTTCGCTAAAAAGATAGATTATGCTAAATCTCGAGATGAATCTTGGAGAAGTGATTTTTTAATTGGTCGAGGTGGTAGTCTCTATCGACGACATGGTCATCTTGCTTTAAGTGGTGCTGGAGTATGGTATCTTAGAAATGAAAATGGCAAAGTGATTATAAATAATGGTGTTGTAGTTGCAGACGATTTGTAACAATCTTACCTATTTCTGTTCTCTATGCAGCGTCCGTCTTTTCAACTTTCCCAAGTCTTCAGTACCAAAACGAACATCTCTTTTAAGATGTGGGACTTGAGTCATTATTGGTCCCAACTTCTAACAATATTCCCATCTCTATCAAATTTATAACTTTTATTCCCAATAGCTAACATATATACTGGGTCTTTGGATGTTTCTACACTCTTTGCATCCCAGTAAGTCATTCTAATGCCTTGAGATTGTGGTGTAGTACCTCTTACAAGATTTATATTTACTCCTTCAGGCATAACTTCTACACTTGTACATATCCCTTCTCTTTGCTCCGTAGGAACTACTAAGAGATCAATAGTATGTCTAATTTCTAACAATAATCTTGGTGCTGTTGTTTGTTCTTTATCTGTCGTTGTCATTTAATCCACTTCTCCAATCGTTTATTCACCGTCTCCCAATCTATATTTTGCATAAAACCCTCAATGTATTTCTTTCTGCCAGTAGCATAATCCACAAAGTAAGCGTGTTCGTAG